>JAQTYN010000028.1 GCA_028688275.1 Gallionella sp.
GTTTGCAATGAAAATATGTTATAAAAACAAGAAGCCGAAAATGAAAATAACGATCTGGTTTGAAAAAAATCCACCCAACGCTGAAACAGGTCTTCAGAATCGGGTTTTTCTACAGCGTCGTTAGGTAAATCGGCGGCTAGTTTAGCAGATTGGGATTTGCGCACCAAACGGAACGCGGTTTTCAGCGTAACCACTAAAACAGGGAATTGAGATTTGGGTGTTATGCTCCATTTAACTTCGGGGGTATAGCATGTGCTTCTTAAACTACATCTTGCTCCGATGGACTATGTTTGGCGATTGGGTGAAGTCTGGTGTGAGCACACGCTACATTGCGGATCAACCCTGAGGTTGATTTGGCGAATCGCCATGGTGAGGGCATTGATCGTGAGTAGTTTGCTACTTAAACCGTGTTCAATTTGCATCAACAACTTCAGCGTTTCGCCTGCTTGCATTGTGCCTATGATACCGACCAACGGCGAAAACACGCCTGTGGTGGCGCATCGTAGGGCTTCGGCTTCCATTTCTTCAGGGTAGAGACAGTTGTAGCAGGGGACATCAGCGTGACGGAAATCAAAGACGGCGACTTGCCCTGAAAACTGGATCGCCGCACCTGATACCAACGGTTTGCGCTGTGCTAAACAGGCACGGTTTATGGCGTAGCGGGTGGTGAAATTATCGCTGCAATCGAGTACCACATCAGCTTGGGCAATCAGCGCATCTAATTCAGCCGCCTCGGCGCGTTGGGAGATGGTTAAACACACGACTTCAGGGTTGATGGCATGCACCGTACGTGCGGCAGATTCGACTTTGCTTTGTCCAATGGCGGCGGTTTGGTGGGCGACTTGGCGTTGTAAATTGCTTAAATCCACCGTGTCGTGGTCGCACAAAATCAGCTTGCCCACGCCGCTGGCTGCCAAATATAGAGTGGCGGGTGAGCCTAAGCCGCCAAGTCCGATAATGAGAACGGATGCATCCAGCAGGCGTTGTTGTCCTTCAATGCCGATTTCGTCGAGTAGGATGTGGCGGCTGTAGCGTAGCAATTGTTGGTCGTTCATATTTAATCTGTAGGGGGACGTTGCACGTGCTCCGATTTGCACCTACGGCGCGCCCTCTCCCACCAGTGGGCGAGGGAGGTTTGTGCAATGCATCTCAAAGAGTTTTATTTTTAATCAGTTGGTTGCGAATAAAATTGGGTGGATGCGCTAGGCTTCTCCACCCTACTCATCACCCACTAACAACTAACGGCTAGCAACTAAACTACTTATATTTCCGCAATTCAGGCGGCGTGTCATCGCGATCACCATGCAAATGGTGGTTATAGACCTCGGCAAAGACTTCCTGCTCATTTTTCTTGGTGTGATGCTCTGGAATATCCATATTGTGGCAACAGGTGTCTTCACAGTAGTAAATAACCTGCCGCGCAATACGGTGTAGAAACCCATCATCCAGCACAAAACCTTGTGCCAGCAATATCTTCTCAAGGCTTTCTAAGGTGTGGTGTTGCAAGTGATAGCTCACCACCAAAGTGTTAGGCTTATCACTGCGTTGCACGGTGCAATTGGGCAGGGCATCTAGTAGTAAAAAAGCCTGCAACACCTGACATTCAGGCTCGGCGGCGAAGACGAGATCACGTTGTTTTGCTAGATCAACCGTATTAGGCATATTGTCCTCGCAGTGTGTTTATTTGCCATGCAAAATCTGCATTCCTTTGAGCAGATTTAATGCTTGATTAAGTTGGTAGTCGTCCTTAGAGCCAAATTCAGCAAAATCAGATTTTTTGCCATCCTCTTTGTTATCTGCTGGCGAGGCTGATTTTTTACGATCCGCTTTGTCTTCAGGCTGCTTGTCGTTTATTAGATGTTTATCTAAGTCAGCTTCACGCAAACGGAAGGCATTATCAAAAGCACTGGTGGCTGGATCTTCCACAATAATGTCAGGTACGATGCCTTTTGCTTGAATGGATCGCCCCCCTGGTGTGTAGTAGCGAGCTGTCGTCAGCTTGACAGCCGTATTGTTGCCCAACGGAAGGATGGTTTGCACCGAGCCTTTGCCGAAGGTTTGTGTTCCCATAATCACAGCGCGCTTATGATCTTGCAATGCGCCTGCGACGATTTCTGAGGCAGAGGCTGAACCGCCATTGACCAATACCACCATGGGAACGGTTTTGACTTCTGCGGGTAGGTTTTTCAGTGCATTTTTTGAACCTTCACCACGCAAATAATCTTCTGGTCTAGCGGTCAGGCGCATTTGGGCATCGGCAGTACGACCTTCGGTATAAACCACCAAAGCATCTTTTGCTAAGAAAGCGGCAGAAACTCCCACTGCACCATTCAATAAGCCACCAGGATCGTTGCGTAAATCCAGTATCAAGCCTTTCATTTCACCTTTGTTTTCTTTGAACAGTTTTTCTAAGGCTGCGCCTAAGTTTTCGGTGGTGTGCTCTTGGAACTGGGTGACGCGGATAAACGCATAGCCTGGCTCAATCAATTTAGGCTTAACGCTTTGCACTTTAATGACCGCACGACTCAGGGTAAACAGCAAAGGCTTAGGCACGTCTTTGCGTATGACAGTCAGTACAATTTTGCTGCCTGGTTTGCCGCGCATCTTTTTAACGGCATCGTTGAGTGTTAGCCCTTTGACTAAGGTGTCGTCCAATTTAACGATTAAGTCACCGCTTTTAATCCCTGCTTGGAAGGCGGGTGTATCTTCGATGGGCGAAATGACTTTGACCAAGCCGTCTTCCATGCCAACTTCTATGCCCAGACCACCAAACTCACCTTGCGTGCCGACTTGCAATTCCTTGAAAGCTTCCGCATCCAAATAGGACGAGTGTGGATCCAGCCCGCTGACCATGCCGTTAATTGCACCTGCGATCAGTTTTTTGTCGCTGACGGATTCAACATAATCGCTTTTGATGCGTCCGAACACCTCAGAGAAAGCGCGTAATTCTTCAACAGGCAAAGGGATTGCCGTACTTTCTTTGTCGGCGTGTGCGGCAAATTGTAGTGTCAAAGCGACACCTGCAAACAAACCCAGACTGATTAAACCTGCTTTTTCAAAACGACGCATTTTTACTCCAATAGAAAGATTTTTTCCCACAAATCCAGTGGGCTGAGCCGTTTTTCAGCGATACTCATGAGGATGAAGTATAAACTGGAATTCGTATTTTTACCGCGCTTGTCAATCGGATCGGCCCCTTTGGGAAGAGAGAGATGACTTACCCCCCATTTTAGGGAGATGGGGAAAGAGGGGAGGGAGAAGGGTAAAACCACCGCCCATAACAAGGAATGCTAAACTTTATCCTTCACCTTTTGCCCTTCCCTCTTCTCATTTTAAGAGGTGAATCAGACTGGATCCCGTCATCTCACTGGGTTGTGCTAATCCCATAAGCGACAACACGCTGGGCGCAATATCTTGCAGTGCGCCACCTTCACTTAGTATTGCGGGTCGTCCGACATACACAAATGGCACTAAGTTCAATGTATGCGCCGTGTGAGGTTGGTGCGTCACTCGGTCTATCATTTGTTCGGCATTGCCATGGTCGGCGGTAATTAACACTTCGCCACCGATTTGTTGCATGGCTTTAACCACGCGTCCTAAACAGACATCGAGCGTTTCAATCGCTTGGGTTGCGGCAGCTAAATTTCCGCTGTGTCCAACCATGTCACCATTAGCGTAGTTGCAGATGATGGCGTGATATTGGCGTGACAGGATCGCCGCTTCCAATTTATCCGTCACTTCGACCGCACTCATTTCGGGCTGCAAATCATAGGTCGCCACTTTGGGTGAGGGCACAAGAATACGATCTTCACCTGAGAAAGGTTGCTCTTTCCCACCGTTCATAAAGTACGTCACGTGCGCATATTTCTCGGTTTCGGCAATGCGTAATTGCTTCAGCCCTAGGTTGGATAAGTATTCGCCTAGGGTATTGTGAATTGCCACGGGCGTATAGGCGCAAGGCAGATGAAAATCTTCGCCATAGCTGGATAAGGTGGTGAAGTTCGCCAACTTGGGGAAATGCTGACGCGTAAAGCCCGCAAATGATTCATCGGTCAAGGCACGGGTGATTTCACGGGCACGGTCAGCACGGAAATTCATAAACACCACGACATCGCCATCTTGCATTGTTGTGGGGGCATCACCTGCTGCCACAATCGCCGTGGCTTGAACAAATTCATCTGTTTCGCCACGAGTGTAGGCTAGATCCAATGCCGTCAGCGCATTCTCTGCCGTGAATTTTCCTACCCCTAGCGTGAGTAAATCGTAAGCAACTTCCACGCGCTCCCAGCGATTGTCTCTATCCATCGCAAAAAATCGCCCTATGACGCTGGCGATTTTGCCTACGCCCAGTGCGTCGCAGCGTTGTTGTAATTGCTGTAATGACGCTGCGGCACTTTTAGGCGGTGTATCACGCCCATCTAAAAATGCATGAACACAAATTTTGCTTAATCCTGCCTTCGCCGTCATGTCCAACATAGCAAAAATATGCGTTTCATGACTATGTACCCCGCCAGCGGATAACAAACCTAAAATGTGCAAGGTGCTGTTGTTTTGCTGAGCGGTTTGAATGGCTTGGGATAAGGCGGGGTTGTGGAAAAACGTTCCTTCTTCAATATCCACATCCACGCGACTGAGTTCTTGATATACGATACGACCTGCACCAATATTTAAATGCCCCACTTCGGAATTCCCCATTTGTTTGCTGGGCAATCCGACGGATTTTTCGGATGCATTTAGTAGGGTGTGTGGGTAATCGCGCCACAGTTGATCCCAATTGGGTTTGTGAGCGGCGGCAATCGCGTTAAAATCGGTTTCCTCACGGTAGCCAAAACCATCTAAAATAATCAGTAGAACAGGCGTGATATTCATCGGGTAGAATTAAAAGTGCACAATAATTTTTAAGCGCGCTATTCTAGCCCACTTTCGCCGTATTACTAAACTGTCAACTATGGAATAAATATGCCTCATTCGCTCCTCATCGACCATGAACAAGATATCGAACGCGCTGCAAAAGCGATCAAAGCCATTGCCCATCCACTGCGACTAAAGATTTTATGTCTATTGGGTGAACAGGAGATGACGGTTCAAGATATTGTCGAACAGTGCGGTACCTCACAGAGCAATATCTCGCAGCATCTGGCGATACTGCGAGATAAGTGTGTGTTGTGTACGCGCAAAGAAGCCAATTTTGTGTTTTATCGCATCAGTGATGTGCGTACATTGAAGTTGGTCGGACTCATGCGCGATGTTTTTTGTTCAAACAGTAATTAGATATTGTTTTTTATGGGTATATTAGTATATTCTAATAGTCAAGAATGCTTAATCAGGACAATCAAATGAAAAAAGCTTGGATTTTCCCTTTGCTGTTATGTGGTGTGATGCCCGTGCAGGCGGCTGAACCTTTGGCGGTGGCATCCGTTCAATACCGTGAAGTGTCGCAGAGTTATCGCGCAGAAGGATTAGTTGAAGCCAGTCATCAATCTACGGTGTCCGCTCAAATTTCTGGGCGCATTAAAGAGATCAATTTTGATGTAGGGGATCACGTCAAACAAGGACAAGTAATTGTGCGCATTGATGAACGCGAAGCCGCTCAAGCTGTCGTCGGTAGTCAAGGACAGGTGTTGCAGGCACAGGCGAGCATGCAAAATGCGAAATCCATTTACGAACGTAACAAGCAATTATTCAACCAGAAATTTATCAGCCAAGCTGCACTAGATAAATCCTTGGCAGATTATCAAGCGGCACAAGGTGCGGCAGCAGCCACTCAGGCGGGTGCCAGTCAAGCAAGTTTGGCGCATGGCTATACCGCTGTTGTTGCACCTTATGCGGGGGTCGTGGCAGCTCGTATGGTGGAAATGGGTGAGATGGTCATGCCTGGTAAGCCGCTGATGACGGGTTTTGATCCTAGCGAGCTTCGTGTAGTCGTAAACGTTCCTCAACATGAATTATTTGCTATTGGGACGCAACCTGATGTGCGCATTGAAGTGCCTGCTTTGCATCGTTGGATTAAAGCTGCATCTGCTACGGTACAACCCGTAGCGGATGTGCGTACGCATAGCACGCAGGTGCGCGTGTATTTGCCTGAAAATGAAGTTGGCATCTACCCAGGGATGTTCGTGCGTGCTCATTTTGTGGTGGGCAAATCCAATAAGTTGGTGATTCCTATGAGTGCCGTGTTGCGACGTAGCGAGGTCGTAGGTGTTTATGTAGTAGATGGTAAGGGCGCAGCCAAATTGCGTCAGGTAAGGGTAGGGGAAAGTACGGCAGAGGGCATGATAGAGGTTTTGGCGGGATTAAATCCCAACGAAAAAGTTGCCTTGGATCCAGTCAAGGCGGGGTTGAAATAACAATTAATCATTGAGGGGGAAGTGGAGATGGCGCATATTGTTGTGATGGGTGCAGGTATTGGCGGCATGCCAATGGCTTACGAAATGCAAGAAAAGATTCGTAAAGCCGACAAGGTGACCGTGATTTCTAACGGGGAGAATTTTCATTTCGTACCATCCAATCCTTGGGTGGGGGTGAAATGGCGTGATCGGGAAGATATAGAATTCGGTGTGCGTCCCTACTTGGAAAAGAAAGGCATCAACTTCATTTCCACAGGTGTTAAACGCGTGCATCCAGATGAAAATCGTTTGGAGTTAAACGACGGCAGCAGCGTGGAATATGACTTTCTGGTGATTGCGACAGGTCCAAAATTGGCTTTTTCTGAAGTCGAAGGTTTAGGTCCTCATGGTGGTCATACCCATTCGGTTTGCCACGTCGATCATGCCATGCAATCTCACGACATCTGGGAGAATTTTACTAAAGCACCAGGACCTATCGTTGTAGGCGCAGTGCAAGGCGCATCTTGTTTTGGCCCTGCCTACGAATATGCTTTCATCATGGAAACCGATCTGCGTCGCCGCAAAATCCGCGACAAAGTACCCATGACCTTCGTCACTTCTGAACCTTACATTGGTCATTTGGGGCTGGGCGGCGTGGGCGATTCCAAAGGAATATTGGAATCCGCCATGCGCGACAAGCACATCAAATGGATCTGTAACGCCAAAGTGACGAAAGTGGAAGCGGGCAAAATGTTTGTCACAGAACATGATGACCAAGGCGTTGAAAAAGCCAAGCATGAACTACCCTTCGCATACAGCATGATGTTGCCTGCCTTTTTGGGCGTGGACGCAGTATTCGGTATCCCAGGTTTGACCAACCCGCGCGGCTTCATTTTGATTGATGAACATCAACGCAATCCGACCTATAAGAACATCTATGCCGTAGGGGTGTGCGTAGCGATTCCCCCTGTTGAGAAAACCCCTGTGCCACTAGGTACGCCTAAAACAGGCTACATGATTGAATCCATGGTAACCGCAACGGTACATAATATCTATTCTGAGCTGAGGGGCAACCCACCGACCAGCAAAGCGACGTGGAATGCGATTTGTTTGGCGGATTTTGGTGAAGGTGGCGTGGCTTTCGTGGCGATGCCGCAAATCCCACCACGTAATGTCAACTGGTTCTCCGAAGGGAAGTGGGTACACGTGGCTAAGATTGCCTTTGAAAAGTATTTCATTCGCAAGATGAAACGCGGCACGTCTGAGCCAATTTATGAGAAAACAGTACTCAAAGCGATGGGCATCGAAAAACTATTGAAGTAAAAAAGCTCTTTATTTACCGCTGTGTAGCCTCGTTTTGGCTATGCGGCGGTTTTGTTGTTTTAGTCAATCGAAATTAGGATAGACACGTGTCTTGATGTTTTCAGGGCAATTTTAGTAGGAAGTTTCTACTCCTTAAAGGTGCGTGATGGCACTTTTAAGGACTGGCAATTTATGATTCAAGGGGACAATGATGGGCATTTCTGGACGCATTACAAAAACTTTCTTACATTCGCAAATGACCCCTTTATTGGCGTTGGTGGCGGTGTTGCTGGGGCTGTTTGCGGTCATGGTGACCCCACGTGAAGAAGAGCCGCAAATCAATGTGACGATGGCAAATGTGCTGATCGCCTATCCTGGGGCATCCGCCCAAGATGTGGCGCAAACGGTTGCCACCCCCGCCGAGCAAGTGCTGGCGCAGATTGCGGGCGTGGATCACGTGTATTCGGTGTCGCAACCTGGTATGGCGATTATCAGCGTGCAATTCAAAGTGGGCGACGAGCATATTCCCTCCTTGGTCAAATTGTACGATGTCATCAATTCTCATGCGGACTGGCTGCCGCCCACGCTGGGTGTCGCCAAGCCGATTATCAAAGCCAAGGGGATTGATGATGTGCCTGTGGTGGCGTTTACCTTATGGCGTGAACAAAACTTAGGCGGCGGATTGGAGTTGACACAAGTTGCCCATGCGATTGAAGGCGAACTCAAACGCGTCCCTGGCACGCGTGAAGTCCAGACGATAGGGGGGACGCAACGCTTGGTCAAAGTGCAGCTCAATCCAGAAAGTTTGAATGCCTTCCAGTTGTCGATGCAGGATGTGCGCATGGCATTGCAAGCGGTCAATGTGTCGCAAAACTCTGGCGCATTGGTACAAAACAACCGCGAAGTACTGGTGCAAACAGGTAGTTTTTTAAGTGATGCCAATGAAGTGCGCCAACTCGTCGTGGGTGTATTTGATGGCAAACCTGTTTTCTTGCGTGACATAGCTGACGTACTAGATGGCGCAGACCAACCTTCCAGCTATGTGTGGATGGGTGCGGGTCCCGCTGCGATGGATAAAGAGATTCGTGCGAAGGGTGAGTTTACGGCGGTCACCGTTGCCATCACCAAAAAACCAGGTGCCAATGCCGTCGATGTCGCCAATCATTTGCTGAGCCGTGTCGAAGAACTAAAAGGCAGTGTGATTCCAGCCGATGTGCATATCAGTACCACGCGCAACTATGGCGAAACAGCGAATGACAAAGCCATGAAACTGATTAAGAAGTTGCTGTTTGCTACCGCCGCCGTGGTGTTGCTAGTATGGCTGACCATGGGGAGACGTGAAGCTTTTGTGGTCGGTGTGGCGGTGATGCTGACCTTGGCTGCCACTTTGTTTGCTTCGTGGGCATGGGGCTTTACCATCAACCGCGTGTCGCTGTTTGCCTTGATTTTCTCCATCGGGATTTTGGTGGATGATGCCATTGTGGTGGTGGAGAATATCCATCGCCGCCGCGCCTTGGCATGCCATCAACCCTTATCTGAAATTATTCCCGAAGCGGTCGATGAAGTCGGCAGTCCGACTATTTTGGCGACCTTCACGGTGATTGCCGCACTCTTGCCGATGGCGTTTGTCAGTGGATTAATGGGGCCCTATATGAGCCCTATCCCGATCAATGCCAGCATGGGGATGTTGATTTCCTTAGCGGTCGCTTTTGTCATTACCCCGTGGCTGGTTTTGCGTTTTGCAGGCTCACACCATGAAACGCTGAAAGATGAAACTGATACGCCGTTGACCCGCTTTTTCCGCGCACGTTTAGGTCCGTTTCTCAATGGCGTGCATGGCAAAGCCGCGCGGCGTAAGTTGTGGTTAACCATTTTATTGGGTGTATTTCTAGCCGTTGGACTGGGCGTGGTCAAGTTGGTGGTACTTAAGATGCTGCCGTTTGACAATAAATCCGAATTCCAAATTGTGGTGGATATGCCCACAGGTACGCCTTTGGAACAAACCAATGCAGTGCTACATGAACTCGGTGACTATTTGGCAACCGTAGCGGAAGTGACCGATTACGAGGTCTATGCGGGAACCGCTTCGCCGATCAATTTCAATGGCTTAGTGCGTCAATACTATTTGCGCAGTGCCGCAGAGCAAGGCGATATTCAAGTTAATTTGCGCGATAAACATCATCGTAGCCGCTCCAGTCACGAAATTGCCACGGCAGTGTTAGCCCCTTTGCAACAAATCGCTTTGCGCTGGCACGCCAAACTGAAAGTGGTCGAAGTGCCGCCTGGCCCGCCTGTGATGTCGCCGATTGTGGCGGAAATTTATGGTCCAGATTATCAAGGAATGCGCAAAGTTGCAGGTCAAGTTCATGCGCAATTTGACAAGACGGCAGGCATCGTGGGCATTGATGACACGGTCACCGAAGCCGCGCCTAAGTTGCAACTGCATGTATTGCAAAGCAAAGCGGCAATCTTGGGCGTGATGCCCAGCGACATTGTCGATGTCATCGGCATGGCGTTGTCGGGTCAAGATGTTGCTTCGCTACATGATGAAAATGCGAAATACGCACCACCCTTGCGGATTAGCTTGCCCGCTGAACGTCGTAGTCAGATAGACGATGTACTGAAGCTCAAAGTGCGTTCGCGTGAGGGGGTGCTCGTGCCGTTGTCGGAGTTGGTGCAAGTCATGCCAGTGCAACGCGACTACCCGATTTATCACAAAGATTTATTGCCTGTGGTCTATGTGATGGGGGATATGTCGGGTGGCTTGGATAGCCCGCTATATGGCATGTTTGCGATGAATGGCAAGCTAAGTGGCATGAAATTGCCTGAAGGCGGCACCTTGACCAACTACTTTTTCAAACAGCCCAGCGACCCTTATGCGGGCTATGCCTTGAAGTGGGATGGCGAATGGCAAGTGACGTTTGAAACTTTCCGCGACATGGGCATCGCCTACGGCGTAGGGCTGATTTTGATTTATTTGCTGGTGGTGGCGCAGTTCAAATCCTATATTGTACCGTTGGTCATCATGGCACCGATTCCGCTGACGATTATCGGCGTGATGCCAGGCCATGCCTTGTTTGGCTCGCAATTTACCGCCACCTCGATGATCGGCATGATCGCTTTAGCGGGCATCATTGTGCGCAATTCAATTTTGCTGGTCGATTTCGTCAATCTGCAATTACGTGACGGTGTGGACTTGCAACATGCGGTAATCAATGCGGCTAGTGCCCGTGCAAAACCCATTATTTTGACGGGCTTGGCGGCCATGCTAGGCGCGTTATTTATCTTGGATGATCCTATTTTTAATGGGCTGGCGTTGTCACTCATTTTCGGGATTTTGGTTTCTACGGTGTTGACTTTATTGGTTATCCCTGTTTTGTATTATGCAACACTGTATCAAAAACTAGCGCAAGTAGACAGGTCGTAAAGCGATTTCTGCTCGGTATATAGGGTGAGATGACATCTCCTTTTGGGTGTGTAAATTCGCCATGCGATCTTGGAAATTACAGTAGAATCCGCGCCAACTTTAATTTTAGGAGATTTACCATGAATGCAGAGCGTATTGTTCGCATTGTTGCGGGTACTTTTGTGATGCTGTCATTGGCATTGGGTGCAGAAGCTAGTCCCTTGTTTGTCAGTAGTAATTTTTTATGGTTTACCGCTTTTGTAGGGGCAAATTTGTTTCAAAGTGGCTTCACCAGCTTTTGCCCGCTCAATAATATTCTGGCAAAATTTGGCATCAAGGGCGGTTCATGCTAAATCGCACCTTATCCCCGCTACGTTTGGCGGGCATTAGCTGGGCGCATCTGAGTGTGCTGCTTGTTGGCTTAATGTGGTTGGTTCCTTTCATTATTCCCCGTCATGAATCCCCACTGACGACATTCGATCAAGAGTGGTGGAGTGCGTTGTTTGGATTAGGCGCAATGACGCTCTTGCTTGCCAATGACTTTTGGCGGCAGCCTAGTGTGCCGCGCATTGCTCAACTTCCTGCCGCATTGGTGTTGGTTGTGCTGGTGCAGGTAGGCTTGAACATGGTGGTGTATTTCGAACAAGGCTTGTTGTACATACTGTACTTATTATTTGCAACCTTGCTAATGATCTTGGGTGCACGTTTGCGTGCATCCTTTGGTATTGAAAAGCTGGCGATTATCCTCGCTGCTTTTCTCGTCATTGGTGCAGAACTGCAAGCTGTAGCTGGCTTGATACAACATTATCGTTGGAACACACCACTAAGCCCTTATGTTGTATTAAAAATGAGCTTCAGTGTGTATGGCAATATGGCGCAGCCCAACCATTTTGCGAGCTATGTCAGTATCGGACTCATCTCGATTGGGTTGCTCTTTCAACTGCGCAAACTCAAGCTCGGTGCGGTGGTGCTGCTGGTGTTACCTTTGCTGTTTACCATTGCGCTGAGCGGTTCACGAAGTACTTGGCTCTATTTGTTCACCACTACCCTATTAGCTTGGGTGTGGACACGTCGTGACACGAGCATGCGCCCCTTGTTGTATTACAGCCTGTCGATATTGGCGGGCTTTGGTTTAATGTTGTTTGTGGTGCAATTGCCGTTCTTGGCAGGAGCGGACAATATGGATGTGATGCGGCGTATGTTTCAAGATCATGCCTCTGGCGCGGTACGTCTATACCTGTGGAAAGAGTCCATTTATATTTTCTTGAGTGCGCCTTTGTTGGGTGTGGGATTTGGTCAATACTCGCTCCATCATATGCAATGGCTGCCTATCCTACAACCACATAATATTCAGGGCTTATATAATCATGCGCATAACCTTGTTTTTCAATTTGCAGCGGAAACGGGTTTGGTGGGCTTGTTTGTACTCCTTGGCGGACTAGTACTTTGGTTAAAAGGCGTGTATTACGCGAGACGCAGTGCGGCGCATTGGTGGGGATATGCGGCCTTGGCGGTTTTGGCGATTCATAGTAGCTTGGAGTACCCGTTATGGTATTTGTATTTTGTTTCGGTTGCGGCGATACTTCTAGGTATACTGGATGAGACTAACTACGAATTAGAGCTACGTACCATGGGACGTGTTTCTATTGCCGCGATTTTGGTCTTAGGTTGTGTCTCCTTATTTCAAATACAACGGGACTATCGGTCTTTGCAACATACACTTTCCATTCGTTTTGTGTCAGGCAATACGGTCGAAACGCATCAGGCTACAGTCAAGGGATTTTGGGCCTTACAAAGAGGCTCCTTATTGTCACCTTATGCCGAACTGTACCTGAGTACGTTGCAAGAAATTAAAGCAGATGAGCATCTCAAGCAAAAGTTGCTACTGAATACCAACGTCATGCGCTTCGTCTCTATGCCTACCGTTGTATATCGGCAATCATTTTTCTTGGCGATGGATAATCAGTTAGATGCTGCCAAAAAAGTGATGGAGCAAGCGATTTGGTCCTACCCTGGGGATATCGCGGCTCATCAGCAATTACTGAGTTTAGCGAAGAGTGACCCCGCACATTTTGCGGCTCTGTTAGAATTCGCAACCCAAAAAGAACAGGAGTATGCCCGTGCAGTTCATCAGCAGTAATCTTTTTCCGTTGTCCATGGCACTTATCAGTGGTGCGATGTTGTTTTGGTCTTTTTTCGGTAGTCGGATACGTGGTATTCAAGTAGTTGATTGTCAAGCTGCTTTGCAATTGATGAATCACAAGGATGCGATTATCCTGGATGTTCGAGAAGCCAGTGAATTCAAAGCAGGACATATTCTCAATGCTAAGCTCATCCCTTTAGGTAAGTTAACTGAGCGTATCGGTGAATTAGAGAAGTACCGTGATCGCCCCATGATTGTGGTCTGTCGTAGCGGCAATCGTTCCAGCTCAGCCTGCGCCTTGCTCGTCAAGCAAGGGTTTACCCAAGCCTATAATTTGACGGGTGGCATGATGGCTTGGCAAAACAAAAAATTCCCTTCGGTGACTTAAAAATGGCAAAAGTTTTAATGTATAGCACAGCTGTGTGTCCTTATTGTGTCCGTGCAGAGAAGCTGCTGCATCTTAAGGGCTTTACTGACATTGAAAAAATACGCGTGGATTTACAGCCAGAATTGCGTATCGCGATGATGGAAAAAACAGGACAACGCACGGTGCCACAGATTTACATCAATGATGAGCACATCGGTGGATACAGCGACTTAGCATCACTCGATCACGCGGGTGAATTAGATCAATTATTAGCACAATAAATCTCTGAGGAAAACAACATGACTGAAGCAACTCAACAAAATAACCAACCCGTATTCAATATGGACAAAATTTATGTGAAGGATATTTCTCTTGAGATTCCTCACGCACCCCATATTTTCTTGGAACGCGACAATCCACAAATTGAAGTACAACTGCAAAGCCAAGCTGCCCCCTTGGATGAAGGCGTGTTTGAAGTTGTTGTCACCGCTACAGTCACCGCGAAGTTGGCTGAAAAGGTCATGTTTTTGATCGAAGTCAAACAAGCAGGTATTTTCCAAGTACGCAATATCCCGAATGAAGATACAGAAGTCGTATTGGCCGTAACTTGTCCAAATATCTTGTTCCCGTATTTGCGTGAAGTGGTTTCTGACGTATCCGTGCGGGGTGGCTTTGCACCTGTCATGTTGAATCCGCTGAACTTTGAAGTGCTGTATCAACAGCAAAAACAACAACAGCAAGCTGCTGCCGCAGGCGAAACCACGCACTAACCCCCTCAATCCTCCTGAAGAAAGGCTTACAAATATGGTTTACTTTCGACGATATGCTTGTTTGCTCCTGCTACTTGTGACGGGTGCCGCTCAGGGGGTTGAATATATTTCGGTCTCTAGCGACAGTGCTGTCTTATACGATGCGCCGTCGGCACGAGCCAAAAAAGAATTTGTGGTGAGTCGCATGACACCGTACGAAGTCGTCGTTTCTATTTCAGGGTGGGTAAAAGTGCGAGACTCTGGCGGGCAGATGTACTGGATCGAATCCGCGAATGCTTCACCCAAACGCTACATACTTGCCATGCGTCCCGTGGTTGATGTTTTTCAGTTGCCTGAATTTACCAGTGGATTGCTATTTCAGGTGGGGCAGAATGTGATCTTGGAATGGATAGAAACAACAGGCACGGGGTGGGTCAAAATTCGCCATGAAGACGGTGAAATTGGTTATGTCCGCAGTAATGATGTATGGGGCGAGTAATGCACCTAGATTACTGTGAGGATATTGCTTGAAACAAGGATTCCCTTTTTCAGCATTTTTTCACGCGCATCATATGGAATATGTAGTATGAGAATAGCAGTCATGGGTGCAGGGGCATGGGGAACCGCGCTCGCCATTAGTTTTGCAGCACGCCACCAAGTCACCTTATGGGCGAGGGATGAACAACAAATTGCCGTGATGCGCAGTACTTGTCGTAACCACCGTTATTTGCCTGACATTACATTACCCGCCCATTTAGCACTCACCGCCAATCTTACAGTTGCACTCAATGAGGTGGAGTTGATTGTTCTAGCGGTGCCCGTATCTGGTTTGCGTCCTGCTTTACAGCAGTTATTGCAAGTCACGTCAGGCTTAGAAAATGCTTCATTTGGTGTGGTGTGGTTATGTAAAGGTTTTGAAGCTGAAAGTGCATTGTTGCCACATCAGATTATTGCAGAAATACTTCCTACAACGATTCCTTGCGGCGTGTTATCAGGTCCCAGCTTCGCACAGGAGGTTGCACGAGGACTGCCAACCGCCGTGACCTTAGCGTCTACCGACCAAGATTTTGCGCAACGCACCGCGCATGAACTGCATTTTTCACGGTTACGTGTATATGCCTCTCAGGATGTCATTGGCGTAGAGGTTGGTGGTGCGGTGAAAAATGTGATGGCAATTGCTGCTGGCATTTGTGATGGTATGGGATTGGGATATAACGCACGTGCGGCCTTAATTGCCCGTGGCTTGAGTGAAATCAACCGTTTAGGCATGAGGTTGGGTGGTCAACCAGAAACCCTAAGCGGGCTATCTGGGGCGGGCGATTTGATCCTAACCTGTACAGGGGACTTATCACGCAATCGCCAGGTCGGTTTGTTATTAGCACAGCAGCATGGTTTGGCGGATATTCTGGATAAACTCGGGCATGTGGCAGAGGGTGTTTACACTGTCCGAGCGGTGCATCATTTGGCACAAAAGCTAAACGTTTCCATGCCTATCTGCGCAGCCGTATATCGTATTCTTTATGAAAACATCCCAACCAGCGACGTGGTGGATGAATTGCTAAACCGCTCGCCCAACTGGGAATTTACTGATGGTTAGTAAAGTTACAAAAAAGACTTAAATCGCGCCCTTAAAGTCACATTGTCGCCAAGCCTCAAACACCGTAATGGCGACGGTATTCGATAAGTTTAAGCTACGGTTATTGGGTAGCATGGGCAAACGTACTCGTTGAGCGGATTCAAATTGCGCCAGCACTTCTGCTGGCAGACCTCGACTTTCTGGACCGAATAGAAACGCATCTCCCGCTTGATAAATACCCTGATAAAAGTCAGTTGAGCCTTTGGTCGTCAGGGCAAATATACGATTAGTGGCGCAACGTTCTAAGCAGTCTGTTAAGCTCTCATGCACTTGTAGTGAGGCAAATTCGTGGTAGTCCAGCCCTGCGCGCAACAGTTGTTTGTCTTCAAGCGTGAAGCCTAGGGGTTTAATCAGATGCAAAGTACAGCCTGTGTTAGCACACAAGCGAATAATATTGCCCGTATTGGGTGGGATTTCAGGTTGGAATAAAATGATATGGAACATCGTTAACACTCAGTAAAATAGAAAATGGGGCATGTGCCCATACAACGAATATTGGGCTTATGCCCACAACTCGGTATTGTTCAGGGAAGGATTATGGCGCGTTCAGAGAAAATTCGCTTAGGCGATTTAATGATTTTGCAAAAATTCATTTCGCAGGAGCAACTTCAATTTGCACTTGATCAGCAAAAGCGCAACGGACGTAAACTTGGACGGGTGTTGATTGACAATGCCTTTGTGACCGAGGAGCAAGTTGCCGAGACCTTGGCGAAGCAAATTCCAGCCCCCTATATTAACCTCAAGTACTATAACCTCAATCCTGATTTGATGCGCTTGCTGCCAGAAAGCCAAGCGCGGCGGTTCCGTGCAATCGTGCTGGAGGTGCGAGGTGACGTGCTATTAGTCGGCATGTCAGATCCCACTGATTTGTTCGCTTTTGACGCAGTTTCCCGCATTGTTAAACGTGATATTGATATTGCGGTGGTGACCGAAAGTCAGCTGACCGAGGTTATCAATCGTGCTTACCGACGCACTGATGAAATTAGCGGTTTAGCCAGAGAGTTGAGCGAAGACTTAGGCGATGCTTATATCGACTTCGGTAAATTAACCGATAACGTGGGCATGGAAGAAGCACCCGTGGTGAAGTTGCTGCAATCCGTGTTTGATGATGCGACGCAAATTCGTGCTTCGGATATCCATATTGAGCCACAAGAAAAAAAACTCATCATCCGTTTTCGGATCGACGGTGTGCTGCATTTACAAACCGAAGCAGACAGTAAAATCGCCCCTGCCTTGGTATTGCGTTTGAAGTTGATGTCGGGACTCGATATTTCGGAAAAACGTTTACCGCAAGATGGACGGTTCCATGTGCGGGTGCGCGAGCAAAATGTAGATGTGCGTATTGCCACCTGCCCGACACACTATGGTGAAGCCGTGGTGATGCGGTTGCTGCGCCAAGAACATGGGATGGTTACACTGGAACAATTAGGCATGCCCACGGATATGCTGGTACGTTTCCGTGAAATTATCCATCGCAACAGTGGCATGGTCTTGGTGACTGGTCCCACGGGGAGCGGAAAAACCACCACGCTGTATGCCGCTTTAGCCGAAATTAACACCATAGAGCAAAAAATTATCACGGTCGAAGACCCGATTGAATATCGGTTGGTGGGTATAAACCAAGTTCAAGTAAATGAGAAAATTGATCTCACCTTTTCGCGTGTATTGCGTTCAGTGCTGCGCCAAGATCCTGATGTGATTCTGGTCGGCGAAATGCGTGATGCAGAAACCGCCCAAATTGGATTGCGTGCAGCTATGACGGGGCATTTGGTGTTCTCAACTCTGCATACGCGTGATGCCGCCAGTACCTTATTTCGCTTAGTCGATATGGGGACACCCCGTTTTATGGTGGCCTCTTCAGTTCAGGCCGTCATTGCACAACGTTTATTACGTCGCGTCTGTGAAAGTTGTGGTGAATCCTATTTGCCGACCACTCAGGAAATACGTTGGCTAGAAGTGGAAAACGTGCTGCCGACTCAATGGGGCGGGCTTAAGCATGGGCGGGGTTGTTCACATTGTAATGGCACGGGCTATCGTGGACGTATTGGGGTGTATGAAATGTTGGAGATGAATCAGGCTATTACCAAGGCTGCGGCTCATGACAGCGTGACCGACTTTATGCGGATTGCCCATCAGCAGTTGCATGGCAAGACCATTTTATCGCGTGCGTTGGCTCAGATGGTTCAAGGTTTTACCACCGTGGCAGAAGTGATGCGTATTAGCAATCAGGTGGAGGACTAATCATGCCGTCTTTTGCCTATAAGGGGCGAAATGCGCGGGGTGATCTGGTGCAGGGCGTGATGACGGGTGACGATAGCGGCGCAGTTGCCGACCAGCTTATCAATATCGGTATTACCCCAATTGAAATTAACATATCACTAAAAACGGCTAGTACGGCAACCCATCAGCCGAATTGGTTTCAAACCCTTTCTAAAGGCAAACCCGTTAGTCAGTTGGATTTAATGCTGTTCAGTCGGCAGATGTACACCCTACTTAAAGCGGGGGTGCCAATTTTACGTGCCTTAGCGGGCTTGCAAGAGTCTTCACCTAACCCTACCTTTTCTTTGATACTGCAAGATCTGCGTGATAGTTTGGACAGCGGTCGTGAGCTCAGCGCAGCCTTGCGGCGTCACCCTAAGATATTCTCCCCGTTTTATGTCAGCATGGTTCATGTGGGTGAAATGACAGGGATGTTAGACGAGACATTTTTACGCTTGTATGGGCATTTAGAGTTTGAACGCGATATGCGTGAACGAATCAAAGCGGCTGTGCGTTATCCTATTTTTGTGGTGATCGCCATATCGGTCGCAATTGTGATTATCAATATATTTGTACTGCCCACATTCGCTAAAGTATTCGAGGGATTTCATGCTGAACTCCCCAATATGACTAAATTGTTGCTAGGGTTCTCGGCTTTTATGGTGCATTACTGGTTTTTGATGGCATTGCTGATCGTAGGTCTGGTTCTTGGATTTCGTTTCTATACCAATACCGTGGATGGTCGCTATAAGTGGGATAGATACAAGTTCAAATTGCCGATTGTAGGAGGGCTTATCCTCAAGTCCACACTGGCACGTTTTGCGCGCAGCTTGGCGTTGTCATTCAAGAGCGGGATGCCGATTACGCAAGGTATGAGTGTGGTAGGTATGGTTGTGGATAATGAATTTATGCGTAGTCGTATTGAACAAATGCGTGATGGCATTGAGCGAGGCGAAAGTATTTTACGCACCGCAGTGGCCGCAGGCGTGTTTAATTCGGTGGTCTTGCAAATGATTGCCGTGGGTGAAGAAACAGGTGATATGGATGGCTTGATGTTTGAAATTGCAGATATGTACGAGCGCGAAGTAAAATATGAAGTCGCCAATTTAAGCTCACAAATTGAACCCATCTTGATTGTAGGGCTCGGTGTGCTTGTGCTCATACTTGCCTTGGGTGTATTTTTGCCAATGTGGGACTTAGGCAAGGCTGCGATGCATCGCTAACGCGAATACTACCCTTATTTTTCAATCAAAAAATGCCAGACTAACCTGTGACTATGATGCACGAGCATATAACTGAAATTATATTATGGCGAATGTTAGCAACTTTTCTTTGTACTGGTGCAGGTGGGGGCATTGCACTAGGCTTGATATTGATTTTTAAGCCAATATATTTTGAAAAAATAAACCACATTGCCAATCGCTGGATTTCATTCCGTCATTTGAGCGTTCTGCTTGATCGCAGTGTGCGTGTTGAGCATTTCTTCTACCGTCACCATCGCATCATCGGTCCGATCATTACGCTGGCTGCGTGTTATATTTTCATTTACTTTGGCGCGCTGTTTAATAAAGCACAGGCTGTACATGCTTTGTCCGACATTCTATCGTCGCCGTTATTGGAGATCGTACTTGATATTTCAGTACTAAGCTTATTGACGGGCGGAGCAGTCGTGTTAGTGGTAGGTGTGTTTTTGTGGTTAAGACCGAGTTTGTTGCGTGGACTAGAAGAGGATGCGAATCAATGGATTTCATCTCGCCAATCTACAAAGTTCTTAGATATATCGCACGAAGGTGTCAATGATTTTGTGGAGCGACATTTGCGGCGTGTGGGGTGGCTGTTGTTGGTGAGCAGCGTGTATCTATTGTTTCTATTATTTCGAGTCTTTGTCTAGCAGGCTGCTGCAAAGCCGCTCATCGATTTGGTGAAAAATGGGACTCAAAATGCGGGGTTGCAAAGCGACAGACTAATGTAAATTCCGCTTTTTCGCCCTTGTTTGTCTCGGCTTCGCTTATAAAGATTTTCAGTTGCCTGCAAGACGTAGCATTTTGCTTAAAGCAGACTTAAGTGCTGAATCAGACAACGTATCGTTGAGTGTCTCTAGTGCATGTTGTGCAACAGGTGTCAGGGTTCTAGGCGCACTTGCAACACGAGGCGGTATATATGAAACTTGCACCTTAACTTGGATTCCGTTAACCTCGCACCCTTTACGCCGCATTTCTGTCGCCACATCGGGTGCGAGATGGCGTAGTTTGGCCGCGATAGTCGCGTTACTGGTCACTACGTTCAGGATGCCATAGGTCAATCCAGAGACTTGGCTTCCCTGACCAATATAGGGTGGAACACTTAAAGCAAAGTCTCGCTGTAGCCTTGATAAATAAGTGCTTTTATTCAGAATTTCACGAAATTCAGGTTGACGATTCAGTAGGTTTTTAATGGATTGGCTCATGAGTTTTTATACATATACAAAGGGAGAGGCATGAACATAATTCTCGTTTCTGATCAATTAGGAAAAACGCGGACAATTTCTTTGGGGATGACCCAGATTGTAGTCTGTTTATGCATGTTAATAGGTTTGGGTATTGGTTTTGCCGTTATATTACAAAATTTATTACCTAGTAGTATGAGCAGCAACATTGGCTTGCTAGGGGGGCAGTCAGAGGCGCATGCTCAGCAACAGATGTATGTACGTAGCAGTTTAGATGAAATGGCCATGAAGCTGGGTCAAATGCAAGCCCAAGTACAGCGTTTAGACGCTTTAGGTGGTCGCTTGGCAAAGTTGACGGGCATGAAGCCGCAAGAGTTTATGTTTGACCAACCGCCCGCACAAGGTGGACCGCTCGTTACTTCCTCTCAACAAGAGATGTCCCCAGGGTTCTTGGCAGAACAGCTACAGCATCTCAGTAAAGTTATAGCCGATCGCAACGATAAATTGATTGCGCTTGAGACGATGTTAATGCAAAACCAACTCAACCGTGATTTGCTCCCCTCTGTCGCACCCGTACATTCAGGATTTTACTCGTCTAACTTTGGATGGCGCATAGATCCTTTTACTGGGCAAAATGCCATGCACGAAGGGGTAGATTACATGGTGCCAGAAGGCACATCGATCACTGCATCGGCTGGTGGCGTTGTTGCCTATGCTGATAAGCATCCCCAGTATGGTAATATGGTCGAGATTGATCACGGTAATGACATTATTACTCGATACGCACACGCGTCCCGCTTGATGGTCAAAGTGGGTCAAGTGGTACGCAGTGGTGACAAAATTGCAGAAGTGGGCAGCACGGGCCGTTCGACGGGCAGTCACCTGCACTTTGAAGTTCGCTATAAAGGCATTGCCCAAAATCCCGTGCGCTTCTTGCAAAAAACGACCAGTTGATTCGGTTGTGAGTGGCGAAGTAATGTTATGCAAGGGTGGGGTAATGAATGCCTCGCCCTTTTTATTGCTTTTGAGAATATAAAAATATGATTTCCAGTGTGTTGAAAAGTATCTTCGGTAGTCGCAATGATCGCTTGCTCAAGCAATATCGTGCCACAGTTCAAATCATTAACAAGCTCGAAGCCGACATGGGCAAGTTGAGCGACGATCAATTGCGCGAAAAAACGGCACAAATGCAACAGCGTGCCGCGCAAGGTGAGTCTATGGATGCCTTGCTGCCTGAAGCGTTTGCGGTGGTGCGCGAAGCCAGCACGCGCGTACTCGGCATGCGCCACTACGATGTGCAGCTGATTGGTGGGATGGCGTTGCACTACGGCAAAATTGCCGAAATGCGCACAGGGGAAGGTAAAACCTTGATGTCCACCTTGCCAGCCTATTTGAACGCACTATCAGGTAAGGGCGTTCATGTCGTTACCGTCAACGACTATCTTGCCAGCCGTGATGCGGCTTGGATGGGTAAACTGTATCGTTTTCTCGGATTGTCAGTGGGGGTAATCGGCGCGCAGGTTGACTCAGCCACCAAGCAAGCCTCTTATGCTGCTGATATTACCTATGGCACCAACAATGAATTTGGCTTTGATTACTTGCGCGACAACATGGCGACGCAGGTGGAAGAGCGTTTTCAACGTCCCCTGAATTTTGCGATTGTCGATGAAGTCGATTCGATTCTGATTGATGAAGCACGCACCCCACTGATTATTTCGGGTCAGGCTGAGGATGATATTTCGATTTATGCGCGGATGAACCAACTCGCACCACAACTCCAACGTCAAAAGGATGAGGAGAGTGTGGGTGATTTTAGCGTTGATGAAAAGAGCCATCAAATTCTATTGAGTGAAGCAGGTCACGAGCGCGCAGAGAAATTATTAGCGCAAGCAGGGATGCTGCCCGCAGGGGGCAGTGTGTATGACCCCGCCAACATTACCTTAATTCATCATCTTTACGCCGCATTGCGCGCCCATAATCTATTCTTCCGCGACCAACATTATGTGGTACAAGACAACGAAGTCGTGATTGTGGACGAATTTACAGGACGTTTAATGTCTGGTCGTCGTTGGTCTGATGGCTTGCATCAAGCGGTCGAAGCAAAAGAAGGCGTGGTCATCCAGAAGGAAAACCAAACACTGGCTTCGATCACTTTCCAAAACTACTTCCGCATGTACGGTCGATTGAGCGGCATGACAGGTACGGCAGATACCGAAGCCTACGAATTCCAACAAATTTACAATCTGGAAACGGTGATTATTCCGCCGCATCGCCCGACGATACGTAAAGATGCAATGGACAAGGTTTACCTCACTGCCAATGAAAAATATCGCGCTGTGGTGGCGGATGTTAAAGACTGTTTTGAACGCGGCCAACCAGTGTTAGTCGGCACCACGTCGATTGAGAACTCAGAATTATTGTCGCAGTATCTAGAACGTGAAGGCATGGCGCATCGTGTTTTGAATGCTAAGCAGCATGCACACGAAGCGGAGATTATTGCACAAGCGGGTCGTCCAAAAATGATTACCATCGCGACCAATATGGCGGGTCGTGGCACGGACATCGTATTAGGTGGCAATATTGAAAAAGACATCGAAGCGATACGTGAAGATGCAACATTGGATGTGGCAACCCAACAACAGCGTATTGCCGAACTCAAAGCGAAATGGCAGGCGGTACACGAGCAAGTTTTGGCGAGTGGTGGGCTGCATATTATCGGCACGGAACGCCATGAATCGCGTCGTGTGGATAATCAGCTGCGTGGTCGTGCGGGTCGTCAGGGGGATGCGGGTTCAAGTCGTTTCTTCTTGTCGCTGGAAGATCCCTTGTTACGTATTTTTGCCTCGGATCGTGTTGCCGCGATTATGAATAAGTTCAAGTTGCCAGAAGGTGAAGCGATTGAACACACTTGGGTTACCCGTGCGATTGAAAATGCGCAGCGCAAAGTGGAAGCGCGTAACTTTGATATGCGTAAGCAAATTTTGGAATACGACGATGTCGCCAATGAGCAGCGTAAAGTGATTTACGAACAACGCAGCGAGATACTGGAAAGCAATGACATCAGCGAAACGATTGCTGCGATGCGCGAAAGTATTTTGCAAGAGACCGTGAATTTGCATTTGCCACCTGATAGTATGGAAGAGCAATGGGATGTGCCAGCGTTAGAAAAAACCTTGTCGTCTGATTTCTTGCTAGATCTGCCTGTTGTCAGCTGGTTAGCGGCAGATAAACAAATGGATTTGGCTGGATTGAGTGTGCGAGTTTGTGATGCGGCGACGCAACTTTACCAAGCGAAAGTCGATGTTGTAGGGGCTGACGCGATGCACCACTATGAGCGCGCCATCATGCTACAAAGTTTAGATCGCCATTGGCGTGAGCATTTGGCGGCCTTGGATCATTTGCGCCAAGGTATTCATTTGCGCGGCTATGCCCAAAAGAGTCCTAAACAAGAATACAAGCGCGAAGCCTTTGAATTGTTTTCCAGTATGTTGGAGTCTATCAAACGCGAAGTGATCCAAGTGCTGATGAGCGTACAAGTCCGTAGCGAAGCCGATGTGGTGGATGTAGAACCCGCTCCTGCGCTTGAAAATGTACAGTATCATCATGCCGATTATGAAGAAGCTTTGGCGAATGAAGCTCCTGAAGATGAGAACGCTGAGACCACGTTTGTGCGAGATCAACAAAAAGTCGGTCGCAACGATCCTTGCCCTTGTGGCTCGGGTAAGAAGTACAAGCAATGCCACGGTAAATTAAGTTGATTTGTTCATTTTTAAGGAGAGTCTGATGTCATTAATCATAGATACGCTGCTTACCTCAACTGTCACTGAGGAGTTAAGTCCTGCTGAGGTTGAAATTCTGGCTGAATTGTTTGAAGTGCAAGATTACAAGTCTGGCGAGGCAATTGTGGCTCCCTCGGATGACCTGCCTGATAATTTGTACATCCTCGCGCATGGCGATATTGAGGTGACCATTGATAGCGCGGGCGAAAAATCAACGATACGCGTACTCAAACCTGGCGATTTGGCGGGCATCATTACCTTTGCAGGCGGTGCTGCGGCTCAAGTCAGTGCGACCTTGTATGCGGTCGGCGACACTAAAGTATTGAGCATGAAACGCGTGCAATTTGAAACGCTCATCAACTCCCATCCCATGATTGTGTACAAGGTGATGCGTGGCGTGGTGCGCAATGTCCACGGCATAGTGCGCCGCGTTAACAGCCAATCTGCTGAATTAAGCAACTACATTTATCGCACCCACGGACGTTATTAGGACTTACCGCTATGCCAGTTAATCTCACTTCAGCCGTATTAGCTTTACCTGTTGCAGGTATTGCTTTGGGGGTCGCCGAAGCCAATATCAAACGTGAAAATCGCAAAGACTTGTTGGTTATGCAGTTGTGCGAGGGTGCGCGCGTGGCGGGGGTATTTACCACGAATCGCTTTTGTGCCGCCCCTGTCATTGTTGCACGTGAACATTTGGCAAGCGAATTACCTATACGTGCTTTGGTGGTGAATACGGGCAATGCCAATGCGGGTACGGGTGAGCAAGGAATGGAAGATGCGCGCAGCACGTGTGCGGCATTGGCTGGGCTGCTGGGCTGTCAAGCAGAGCAGGTGCTACCGTATTCCACAGGGGTCATTATGGAGCCTTTGCCTGTGGCGAAAATTGCCGCAGGATTGCCCGCCGCCGTGGCGGATATGCGCGAAGACAACTGGCTGAATGCGGCACAAGCGATTATGACCACGGACATTGTGTCTAAAGCGATCTCCAAACAAATTGTTATAGACGGGGCAACCATCACCGTCACAGGGATTGCCAAAGGATCGGGCATGATTCATCCCAATATGGCGACCATGTTGGGCTATATCGCAACAGATGCCGCGATTGCGCCTGCGCTGTTGCAAGACTTGGTCAGTGCAGTGGCGAATCGCTCGTTTAACTGCATCACGGTAGATGGTGATACTTCGACTAATGACGCGTTGATGCTCATCGCTACAGGCAAGTCGGCGTTACCTGAAGTGACGAATACCGACAGCGCGGCATATTCTGCTTTATTGAATGCGATTAGTGAAGTCGCGATTTACTTGGCGCAAGCCATTGTGCGTGATGGTGAAGGGGCAACCAAATTCATCACCGTTCAAGTCGAGGGCGGCAAAGATGTCTCCGAATGTAAACAAATTGGCTATGCGATTGCACGCTCTCCCTTGGTTAAAACGGCCTTTTTTGCGTCCGATCCCAATCTAGGTCGCATCTTGGCTGCAATTGGCTATGCAGGCGTGGCGGATTTGGATGTGACCGCATTGAAACTCTATCTGGATGAGGTGCTGGTGGCAGAAAATGGTGGTCGTGCCGCCAGTTACCAAGAGTCAGACGGGCAGCGCGTGATGCAACAAAGTGACATTATCATCAGAGTCGTACTCAATCGGGGTGAAGCGAATGTGACGTTGTGGACATGCGACTTTTCATATGATTACGTCAAAATCAATGCCAGTTACCGAAGTTAACTCAGAGGCGGTGTGGCCGTGAAAGAACAAGCTCCTCTTATCGCGGGTGAGCAGGTGTTATTGACACTCGAAAAAAGCCCGCTGGTACTCACTAACTATCGGGTGAGATTCGACATGCGGGACATGGGGGCATCTTCATATCAAAGCATCTCACTAGAAGCGATCGCTTACTGTGGATTCGTCTCAAATAGCCAGCCCATCGTACTATTGTTCGGGCTGGTTTTTTTATGTGTTGGTACGGCGGGCGTGTTTGTACCCAACCCAATTAAACAAAGTGTATTGATCGGCACGGTGCTACTCTTGCTTGCATTGGCCTTTCTGATTATCTACTTTGCGACACGGAGTGCGATTTTGGAAATCAGTGCTACGAGTGGCGATAAAATTACGCTCGTGGCAAATCATGTTAAACGTACACAAATTATAGCCTTCTTAGAATCCGTACTAGAAGCTAAGCTGCGATTTAATCGAAAAATTTTGCCTGCTGAAAAAAGCAGTGGCTCGTGAGTAATCTATTGCGAAATAGGGAAATCTCGGGGATCGACAGATCAAGAGGCCTCCGTCAGTGTTAAAGCTACGCACATTTCGAGTGCTAACAAGAGAGGCGAGACCACTCATTGCACTCTTGTCTGCACTACTGACTGCCGCCTTTTTGGTCTTCAATATTTATTTCACCCAACTGAATACCCAATGGACGCTGTTTTTAGCGGGCGTGTTGCTTGCGGCCTCTCTTGCAGAAACGACCCGCTTGTATCGAGCCGAATGGATTGTGCTGCGTCGAACCACACAGTTGTCCATGCTCAAGAGTAAGCTAGCGCATGAGTCTCACTTGCGGAAACAAGCCGAGGTTGAATTAGTGGAGGTCAAACAGCATCTCCATCTGATGGACTCGGTGTTGCCCACCATGATCGTTTTGGTGGATTTGGATGAGATTTGCCATTATCACAATCGAGCCTTATTGGAATGGCTGCATTTGCGCCACGGGCAGGTAGAGGGTAAGCATTTGCGAGAGGTGTTTGGTGTGCATGTGGCAAAGGAAATTGCGTCCGCTAACCGAAGATTGCTTTCCAGCCATTCAGTGCAATATCAACGAGAGCAAACCATGCCTGACGGCAGCTTTTATAAGCTTGCCGTAACACATGTCCCTAAATTTGATGGGGAGGGGAAGTTGGTTGGGTTTTATATGTTAATGAGCGACATCACTCGCGTTGACGACGTAAGGGGGATGCCTCCCACTGCTTCAAAGCAAGAAGTATTGTCTCCAGATGAAATAATGCCAGATGACACGGTCACCAATGCTTCTGCCATTATTTTAAGTGAGGAGGAGTCGAGCAATCGTATGAAAATTGCGATTGAGAAAGGCGAATTTAGATTGTTTAGTCAATTGATACGCCCACTATCCGTCAATGCGGGAACTGTATCCCACTACGAAGTGTTGATACGACTGCTTGAGGAAGAAGAAAATATGATGCCGCCAGGGGCTTTTTTTCCCTTGGCCGAAACATATGGTTTGATGCCAAACCTAGATCGTTGGGTAGTGCAGCATGTGATTGAGTGGGTTGCCCATCAAATTAAGCATGGCTTACACATCGAAGCATCCTCGTTCTTTATCAATATCAGCGATGCAACCATCTCGGCGGTTGATTTTTCAACATTTGTTGAGCATATTTTGCAGGAAAACTCGCTAACGGGCCAGCACCTATGTTTTCAAGTATCAGGCCTAGAATGGGTTAATCATCAGGCTGAGGTTATTCAGTTTATGCAACGCATACGGCAAGTGGGCTGTCGCGTTGCATTGAGTGGATTTGGGCAAGAGCTGGTTGCGTTTGATCAACTGACTGAGCTTCCGCTAGATTTCTTGAAGATTGATGGCAGTATTGTGCTTGAACTTTTGCGAGATCCTGACGCACTCGCGAAGGCAACCGCCATTGAGCAGTTTGCGCTAGAAAGAGGCATCAAAACGATCGCAGAATTTGTTGAATATGAAAACATTATCGATAAGCTCGAAGGGTTAGGTATAGATTATGTGCAAGGGTTTGGCATTTCTCACCCCGTGCCTTTGGCAGAACAGTTTGCTGAAAATGAAAAGCATGACCCTCACTAAAATAACGCATGTTGCTGCCGCCATATTGTGCCGTGAAGACGGCACATTTTTATTGGCGCAACGTCCCGTCGGCAAAGTGTATGCGGGTTATTGGGAATTTCCAGGTGGCAAAATTGAGCCGAATGAATCGGCTTATCAAGCACTGTGCCGTGAGCTGCACGAAGAGTTGGGTATTCGTGTGCTGACCGCCTTTCCTTGGTTGACGCAGGTTTTTACCTATCCCCATGCCACGGTCAAGTTGCATTTCTTCCGTGTAATGGCATGGGAAGGTGAACCGTCGGGTTGTGAAAATCAGCAACTTAGCTGGCAATACCCCACTGCTATAACCGTTTCCCCCATTTTGCCCGCGAATACCCCCGTTTTGCGGGCATTAACGCTACCAACTTGTTATGGTATTAGCAATGCGGCTGAGCTAGGTACTGAGGTTTTCTTGCTGCGATTACAGCTTGCCTTGCAAGGTGGATTACGTCTTATTCAAGTGCGAGAGAAACAGCTTGCCCAAAAAGCACTGACGATATTTGCCCGTCAAGTGGTTGACTTGGCACATCGATACGATGCCAAGGTGCTAGTCAATGGAAGCGTTCAGTTGGCAGAAGAAGTGGGGGCGGACGGGGTGCATTTCACCAGTATGCAGCTCGCTCAGTGTCACGCCCGCCCAAGCTTGGCATACTGTGCCGCTTCTTGCCATACCACCGCCGAATTGCAGCGAGCTGGCGAGCTGGGATTTGATTTTGCGGTACTCAGCCCCGTGCTACCCACCCTAAGTCATCCAAATGCAGTTCACTTAGGTTGGACAGAGTTTGCGTCACGATGCGCCGAAGCTATCTTGCCTGTTTATGCCTTGGGTGGGTTATCGTCCAGTGACTTGGCGGTCGCCCAACAGCACGGTGCTCATGGCATCGCCCTCCTCAGGCAAGCATGGTAAATAGTCGGGTCCGTGCTTTAGAATTCTTATCATTGCCCTGTTTGGAGTGAGTTGCTATACTTCGAGGGCTATGTAGATCAATATAATAAGTAGGCTTAAGGAGAGGGGAATGCGCGATATGGAACAAGCACGTTTTAACATGATAGAACAGCAGATTCGTCCTTGCGATGTGTTGGATAGTCGTATATTGGAGTTGTTGCACCAAGTTCGTCGTGAGCATTTTGTACCTGTGGCACATCGTGCGCTGGCCTTTATGGATATGGAAATTCCGCTAGGCTACGGAACGAAAATGTGGTTCCCCAAATTAGAAGCACGAGTGGTTCAAGATTTACAAATCAAACGCAGTGATAGAGTGCTGGAAATTGGCACTGGCAGTGGTTATTTGACCGCCTTGTTAGCAACATTGGCAAAACATGTAACCACCGTTGAAATCGTGCCTGAACTAAGCACCTTGGCACAACAAAACCTACGGGCATATCAATACAGCAACATCAGCTTTGCAGTAGGTGATGCCGCTCAAGGTTGGGGTGAAGCGTCGTACGATGTGATCGTATTGACAGATTCCACGCCTGTTTTGCCCAGCGCATTCCAAAACAAATTAAATGTAGGAGGCCGCTTGTTCGCCATCGTGGGTGATGCGCCCGTGATGCAAGCAAAGTTGATTACTCGTTTATCAGGTGATGTGTTTAGCACCGTGACGATCATGGAAACCAGCAGCGCATCGTTGCAAAACGCCGAGCAACCAGAACGATTCGTTTTCTGATTCATCCCTTCTGGATTGCATAAACTAACATGCTACGATAATATTAGAAATTACTAATATTCTCGTAGCTTTGACTATCCATGAAAATAAAATCCATATTTCTTGCAAGTTTACTGAGCGCGAGTGGACACACTCACGCAGCGGATCTACTGGAAACTTTCCGTGCCGCCCAGGCCAGCGATCCTGTTTTCGCCTCTGCGCGTGCCGCACAACAAGTCGGTCAAGAAAAACTGCCGCAAGGCCGCGCCTTGTTGATGCCAACGGTAAATCTAAATGCCGCCAGTACCTTCAACGACAACAACATCCAATACCTAGGCAAAACCATTTTCCCTGGCGGCAACTACCGTTATAACAATAATGGCTACAACCTGAGCTTGGCTCAACCCTTGTTTCGCTGGCAAAACTGGATCGCCTATAACGAGGCTGAACTGCAAGTCGCGCAAACTGAGGCGCAATTTCGATTGGCGGAGCAAGACTTGGTATTACGCACGGCACAAGCCTATTTTGATGTGCTGATTGCGCAAGACAGCGTGCAGCTCGCAGCAGCTCAAAAAAATGCCATCACCGAGCAACTAGCCCAAGCCAAACGTAATTTTGAGGTAGGTACCGCCACCATTACCGACAGTCAAGAAGCGCAAGCGCGTTTTGATTTGGTGCGTGCGCAAGAAATTGCCGCTCAGAATAATCTTGAAATCAAACAGCGTATGTTGCAGCAACTCACCAACACGCCACCTACTGAGCTCAAACGCTTAGGGAAAGCCTTTAAACTGCTCACGCCACAACCCACCAACATGGACAAGTGGATAGAAGATGCACAGCTTAGCAACCCCCAATTGGCAATCGCTCAAGCGGCCACACAATTGGCGGACAAGGAAGTCGAAAGACTGCGCGCAGCGCATTACCCGACCGTGGATTTGGTTGCAAATTACGGCAAGAACTACGCCAATGGTGGTACTTTTGGGGTGGGCACAGATAGTCGCAACACCAACATCGGCGTGCAACTGAACATTCCACTGTTCCAAGGCGGCGCAGTGAATTCCAAATGGCGTGAAGCAGAAGGCAATCGTGAACGTGCAAAAGCCGAATTGGAAAACGCCCGTCGCACCGTCGCCACACAAACCAGCTTGGCGTACTTAGGGGTTGTGAGTGGCATTGCGCAGGTGCAAGCCTTGCAACAAGCCTTAACGTCGAGCGAAAGCCTGCTAGAAGCCAGCAAACTCGGTCATGAAGTCGGCGTGCGCACCAACCTAGATGTATTGAACGCACAACAGCAACTCTTTGCCACGCGCCGCGACTTGTACCAAGCCCAATACAACTACCTACTCAGCCAACTACGCCTACGCGCCGCCGCAGGTGTCTTGGGTGCAGATGAATTAACACAGGTCAATCAAGCGTTGTATTGAGTGTGCCGAGTTCTTATGCTAATTTTTAAAGTTGGCGGTCTACCCACTTGATTTGTATCTGCCCCGCTCAGTATGAAATGGCGGGTGCGTCTACTTCGTCTATGCAAATCGTATGTGAGTGGGCTTATGTCTTCTTAAACGACACTATCATGCTACGTGGCAGGGCGGCAAGCGCGAGATTGGCTTGCGTAATGGGATCGTGGTGCATCAAGGTTAGCTGGGTATAGCTTTCGGATAAATCATCCAACAGTGAGGTTGCATCTTGCGTATAGCGCAATAAAAAATCACGACGACGAGGATGAAACTTCGTCCACTTCCAAGCAAGAAAGCGATCATTGTCCTTGTAGCCCTGTAGTTGCAAGGTCGCTTTTAAGGTGGTGATGGCAGGTAAGTTGAGTTGCTCTGGGGTGGGGGCGGCGTGCCACATTAATCCAATGTAAATTCGCATTCCTCCACCAAGATTTTGCTGCTCAAGCATGGGATGCAAATAATTGGGGTGAGCTTCTTCGGGTAGTCCCTGTAAACCCACCAAATTATCTGGGGTGTTGCGATCCTCGGTGTGAATAAGTTGCCACGGAAGCGTGTGCGCTAGGTTGAGCTGGGTAAGGCGTTGCTGCAAATCGCGCCAAAACATGTTATTCAGTTGCTCTCGTTGCAGATCCATCTGCTCAGCCACTGCCAAGCCCAGAGGTAAATTCTCAATTTTGGCAAAAAAGTCTAGTACGGCCTGCTGTTCGTCCATTAAAGTTCGGCTCCACAATTGTTTAGTGATTTGAATATAAGTAAATGCTGTAATAGATTGTGTTTAAACACTTATTTCGTGTTTTGTTTGAAGGGATTCAAACAGGGTGTTGACTTTGCTTTTTAGACTAGACATTATTCGTCTGTGCTGTAACACTTTAGTGTCAAATAAGGTGTTGTGCATCAAAATAATAATTAAATAACAATAAATTTTTTTAGTCTTCACATTGTTGTAAAAATAATCCGTTTTATTATTTGTCATGTTAGGTTGTCTGCTAACGTGGGTTGATTGTTTGTTGGGAGAGCTACTCACGATGTATCGATTTATTCGTTTTTCTACTTTATTGGTAGGTTTGTTTGTTGCAATTAGCGGTTTCGCTGCCGATTCAACTGTTGCAACGTTGACGACTCCAGATGATTTGGGGCCTGAAGTCAAGCAACCTATCGAATTTCCACATAACCGACATGCAGGTAATCATAATCCTACTGACCCAACCAAGGGCGGTATGGAAATTGATTGTCAGTACTGTCATACCTATGCCAGACGCAGTGCAGTTGCGGGTATCCCGCCATTGCAAAAGTGTATTGGCTGTCACAAAAGTATTGACTCGGTGAGAGAAACGCCCCGTATCAAGCAGTTGTTTGAAGCATGGGATGCGAAGAAGCCTATCGAGTGGAAAAAAGTGCATGATTTGCCAGACTTTGTGCGCTTTAATCATGAGCGTCATATCAAGCGTTTTGTTGAACAGCAAAATCGTCCTACTCAAGAGGCATGCGGATATTGCCACGGTGATGTGAAGAATATGACCGTAGCGCGTCGTCAAAAGTCTTTGTCTATGGGATGGTGTGCAAGTTGCCACGAAAAAGCACATTCTGTGACTGCGCCAGGCGGTACGCCAATCGGCAAGCAAGCGTATTGGTATACATTCCAAAAACCTGCTGCTGCGGCTGGCTCGACTCCTGATGCCATCAAAGCACAAGGTCCTAACGATTGCTGGCAATGCCACAAGTAAGCGACATTCAAGAATTTTCCAGAGAGGTTGTGATGATAGAGAGCGGTTTCGATCGACGTGATTTTCTGAAGGTGTTGGGCTGGGGCGGCGCGGCAGTAGCGTTGACTGGTTGTGGTAACACCTCGGTTCAGGATGGCAAGGAAACAGTTGTTTCCTACGTGGAAGCGTCGGATTACATGATCCCAGGCGTTTCAGTTTATTTTAATTCGACTTGTACGCAGTGCGAGGCAAGTTGCAATATCAATGGTCGTGTACGTGAAGGTCGTGTGTTGAAGCTGGAAGGTAATGCAGCTTCAGCAATCAATCGCGGCAAGCTGTGTGGCTTGGGTCAGGCTGGGGTACAGCACCACTACAACCCAGATCGTGTTCGCGAGCCTTTGTTGCGTAAGGGCACCAGTGGCGAAACCATTACTTGGGAAGCTGCACTGAAGCTGATCAATGAAAAGTTGACAGGCGTGAGTGGTGACCAAATCGCCTTCTTGTCTGGCAGCGTCAGTGGTCACCTGAAAGTGTTGTTGGGCAACTACATGGACAGCTTGTCCAGCAAGAATCACTTTGTTTACGAAGCGATTTCTCCTGCTGTGCAGCGTGCAGCAAATAAAAAATCTTATGGCGTGGAAATGCCGAAGTTCAGCCTCAACAAGGCCAAAGTGATTTTGTCTTTTGGTGCGGATTTCTTAGGGTCATGGGTTTCTCCCGTGCACTTCTCGCAACAATACGCACAATTCCGCAAGGGTGTGGAAGGCAAGCGCGGGGTGTTAGTGCAGGTTGAGTCCAAAATGACCTTGACGGGTGCGAATGCTGATCGTTGGTTGGCGGTGCGCCCAGGTACGGAAGGCGTGCTGGCACTGGGTTTGGTCAATGCACTGGGCGCGGCAGGTACGGCTTTGTCGGCGGATGTCGCTGCTGCGGTGAAAGACTTTGATAAAGCACGTGTGACCAAAGATACAGGCGTGTCAGGCGAGCATCTCGACAAATTGGTTGCGCTGCTGAAAGAGCGCACGCCGAGCTTGGTGTTGTCTGGTAATGGTGCAGAAGGCTATGCGCATGGTTCGCAAAATGCGGCAGCGATCAATTTACTTAACCACGTGCTCGGTAACGTAGGTAAAACGATTGAAGCACCCGCCGTTGTGCCTTTCCCACAAATGTTGTCTGCCAATGGTAATAGTGCGTCACTCAAGAAATTAAATGACGGCATGGCGGCAGGTAATTACAAAGTGCTGTTTACCTATGCAGCAAACCCAGTATTTACCGCACCTGCTTCAATGAAGCTGGCCGACAGTCTGAATAAAGTGGGCTTCAAAGTGGCATTTGCTCACTATATGGATGAAACCGCGATGGCTGCGGATTTGGTGTTGCCATTGGATTCTGCGCTGGAAGACTGGGGAACGCATATTGCTGAGTACCAACCAGAAGGCGGTCAAATCAGCATCCAACAACCGTTGATGGAAAAGTTGCATGCTAATACGCGCGGTGCAGGCGACATCTTGTTGGCGTTGATTAAACAACGTCGTGCCGAAGAGTACAAAGCGTTTGAGGATTACTACGCCTACTTGCGTACCGCTGTATTGCAAAACAAGGCAGCTTTGGGGGGCGGTGCCGCAGAAGATGATACGTTCTGGGATGAAACCTTGACTAGTGGGATTGTGAAAGTGGCGGGCGCGACGACTGCATTGTCAGGCTCAACTGCGGTCACCGCACCTGTCGCGGCGGCAAGTGATGCGCAATATCCGTTGTTCTTGATTCCTGGCATTACCGCGAATCTGCGTGATGGTCGTCATGCTAACCAACCTTGGCTGCAAGAATCGCCTGATCCATTGACCACCATTGTGTGGGATTCATGGGTTGAGATTCACCCCAAGAAAGCCGCTGAATTGGGCATCGTCGAAGGCGATATGGTGGAAGTCACCTCCAAGAGCGGTTCGGTAAAAGCCCAAGCGTATCTGTTCCCTGGCATACATCCCGATGCGATCTCGATTCCCTTGGGGCGCGGTCAAAGCTGGGGGCGGTATGCAAAAGGTAATGGGGTAAACCCCTTCCAGATTCTGGATGCGGTGTTTGACAAAGAAACAGGTGAGTTGGCAATCAACGAAACACGCGTGCAAATCAAGAAAACCAGTAAGCGTGTCATCGTGATTAAAGACGAAGGTTCGGCGGGCGGCAAACAGTTCGGTAGAAAAATTGCCGTGAGTGTGTCCTCGAACGAGGTTGATCTTTCGAAGGAGGTCTAAGTTATGTCGGTTACAAATCTATTAGAGAATTGGTCACAATTCCGTCATTTTCACCCTGTGGATGACAAGCCCCATGATCCTTACAAATGGGCAATGAGCATTGATTTAGATACCTGTACGGGTTGCAATGCCTGTAGCGTGGCGTGTTTTGCAGAAAATAACATTCCCGTGGTCGGTAAAGACAAGTTTGAGCATGGTCAGCAAATGCACTGGATGCGGATTGAGCGGTATTGGGATGAAGATGTTAGCAATCCTGGTGGGCGTGATTTCCCCGATCAAGGCGCGCAATTCTTGCCGATGATGTGCCAACAATGTGAAGCGGCTCCTTGTGAAACCGTATGTCCTGTGGCGGCGACCAATCACACGCCCGATGGCTTGAACTCGCAAATTTACAACCGCTGTATTGGTTCGCGTTATTGCTCGGCGAACTGCCCATTCAAAGTGCGTTATTTCAACTGGTATGACTATCCAACAGATGACAGCGTTTGGCCAGCGGAAATGAATCAACAGCTGAATCCTGATGTGTCCGTGCGCAGCAAAGGCGTGATGGAAAAATGTACTTTCTGTGTACAACGGATAAGTGCGGCGAAAGTCACCGCCAAAAATGAAGGTCGTTTAGTCCACGAAGGTGAAATTCAAACCGCCTGTCAACAAGCTTGCCCAACCAATGCGATCACCTTTGGTAATTTGGTCGATACCGAATCTCGGGTGCATAAACAATGGGAAGCACAGCGCGTCGAGATTGATAAGGATAAGCAAGAAAAAGACGAGGAAAAAGGCGGCACAGATCTGCGCGGCTATCGTATTTTAGAAGAATTGCGAGCCTATCCTTCGGTGATGTATCTGGAACGTGTGCGCGAAAGTGCCGTGTAATCTGTTGAAATAATAGGAACTTCTTTAAGGAATAACAATGAAAGATATCCGCGAAGACATAGCTTGGGCGAAAATTAACCAAGATGTGTTGAAGAGTTTGGAAAATCCCCGCAAGTTGTATTGGGTGATTTTGTTTGCCGCGTTGTCCATATTTAGTGTGGGTGTGGGCTGCGAAATTTACCAGTACAACGTCGGGATGGGCGTGGAAAACGTCAACAATCCGCATGTGTGGGGGCTGTATATTGCCACCTTCATCTTCTGGATTGGGATGAGTCACTCTGGCACCCTATTGTCAGCCATTTTGCATTTGATGCACGCAGACTGGCGTAAGCCTATTTATCGTTTTGCAGAAGCAATGACGACATTCTCGTTGATGACCGCTGGTCTATTCGTGATGGTGCATATCGGTCGCTTATGGCAATTCTATTACTCACTACCGTACCCTAACGAACGTGGTATCTGGCCTAACTTCCAGTCTCCGTTGCTGTGGGATGCGATGGCGATCTTTACATACTTGAGCTCTTCAATCCTGTTCTTGTACGTGGGGATGATTCCTGACTTGGCGATTGCACGTGACAACATCCATGCTGGGTGGCGTAAGAAGTTGTACACAGCACTGTCCTTGGGTTGGGAAGGTACAGACCGTCAATGGCGTAATTTCCGTGTGACCTACCTGACCATTGCTTGTTTCTTGATTCCTTTGGCAGTGTCCGTGCACTCCATCGTGGCGGGTGACTTTGCGATGTCGCAACAACCTGGTTGGCACGTGACATCCTTCCCACCGTATTTTGTGGCAGGTGCGTTGTATTCTGGTTGTGCGGCGATTATCACGCTGTTCATTATCCTGCGTTATGTGTTCCGTTTTGAAGAGTACATGACCTTGCCGATCTTGAAGAAAACGGTTCGTCTGACATTCGCAATTGCGATGGTGTGGACTTATCTGAATGCGGTGGAATTCGCATCCGTATGGTATAGCCATGATCAAGCTTCAAAAGACGTACTGATTCAAAAAGCGACAGGACCTTTCGCGCCTTTCTGGTGGGGGATGATTTTCTGTGGTTCAGTTGTACCTTTTGTGTTGTCGATTAAACGCTTCCAAACCAATATCCCCGTGCTGTTCGCGGTGTCATTGCTGCTGAACTTGGGCATGTGGCTGGAACGCTGGATGATCGTTGCACCGACATTCTCACATGGCTATTACCCATGGACATGGGATCACTACCAATGGCCTAGTATTTACGCTTGGGGCATGGTGTTCGCGAGCTTCGGTTGGTTTACCTTGTTGTTTATGATTTTCTGCAAGGTGTTCCCATCCGTCTCTATGTACGAAGTGAAAGAAATGGTTTATCACCGCAAGCTGCACGCTGCTAAAGGTGGAAACAACTCGCAAGGAGCACATTGATTATGAGCCAACGTCATATACTCGCGCTGTTTAACGACTTTGAAGAGGCTGAAGGTGCCATTCGTGCATTGCGTGCCGCTAAGATCGACGGATTTAATTTCGATGATCTGACCCTGAAATCACCTATTGAGCATCATGAAGTTGAAGATATTCTGGGTGAACGCTCCGCACCCGTTCAACGCTTTACTTTGGTAGGTGCACTGATGGGGGGCTTGTTGGGTTTCTTCCTCATCTCAGGAGCTCAAGCAAATTTCTATTCACAAATGAAGGGGGGCAAGCCCATTGTGCCGTTCCCGCCAAACTTTGTTTTGACATATGAAATGTTCATTCTGGGTGGTGTGTTCATCAGTATTCTGGGGTTCTTAATTTGTGCAGGTCTTCCAGCCAAACGCTCTCCTTTGTACAGTGCCAAAGTCTCAGAAGACCAAATTGGCATTTTGATTAAAGCAGAAGACAAAGCGATTGAGAAGATTAAGAGTGTCTTCGTAACCTTTGAGGCATTAGAAATTCAAGAAGAGGCAGGGAAATGAAAAAATTATCCTTAGCAATAGCGTTGTTGATCGCACCATCTTTAGCGCAAGCGTGGCCATGGTCGCAAGATATGGCAAATCAGGTCAGTATCAAGCCACAAGAAAGCGTAAATAAGGCGGGGATGACGCCATTTCCTGCGCGTTCTCAGCCAGTAGCGGGTACGACAGTCGTAACCAAAGATATGGATGCCGCTAAAAAAATGACAAACCCAGTTGCAGCGGACGATCAGTCCGTTGCCAAAGGCAAGCATTTGTTTGATATTTACTGCGCACCATGTCACGGAGTATCTGGAAAGGGTGACGGTTATGTAGGCGCGAAGCTGGTGATGACCCCTTGGAATCTGACTAATAGCAGTGAACTGCATACTTGGACAGATAATAAGGATTATCCAGACGGTTATATTTGGGGCTACATCGCGTTAGGTGGAGCGGTGATGCCTGCGTATGCAAATGATCTGAGTGCGAGCGAACGTTGGCATATTGTGAACTACATTCGCAAAGTGCTGCAAAAAGCACCCGCTGCCCCAGCGGTGAGTCCAACCAAATAGGAGATCACGAAGATGTTGGAATACAGTAATTGGGCGGTTTTGTCCGTCAGTTTTGTGGTGGTGTTGTCACTTGCTTTAAGTGGTGTAGCCTTGTGTTCTGTGCTGCATTTGGTTAACGCCAAATGGCGTTTTGAAGTGAGGCATTTAGCTGTGTCACTGGCAGCATTGTTTCCATTAGCGTTTGTATTGCTCGTTGTATTGCTAGTGGGCGGAGAGCATACGTTTCCGTGGTGGGGCGGCAGTCATCTCGGTGCTGAAGCGCATATGCCAGGATGGTATCAACCACACTGGTTAATTGCACGTGAAGTGATTGGGATAATTTTTATGATGGCCTTGTATTGGGTCTTCATTAAGCGTCAAGCGGTCAGTGAAAAGAGCCCAGAAGATCAGGCTCGTTTCCATCATGTTGCCACTGCGATCCCATTTTTCTTTGTGTTGTACAGCACAATGGTAGCGTGGGACTTTGAAATGACATTGGTTCCACATTGGCACAGTGCTGTTTATGGTCTGCAGCAATTTATCAGTAATTTCGGCATGTTCTTAGCGGTCATGGTGGTCTGGATCTACGCATTGAATAGTCGTAAAGCACTGAAAAAGCCCGCGCCTACGTATTTGTATAATTACTTAGCGCAAATGATATTTGCTTTTACTTTGCTATGGATTTACACTTTCGATGCTCAGTACCTGACTATTTGGTATGGCAACATCCCTGATGAAACAGATCGGGTGTTTGCGATGCAAGATGGTGACTATACATTTATCTGGTGGTCCATGCTGGTATTGAAATTCGTAGTTCCGTTTGTCGCATTCTGCTTCCCTGGACCACGTCATAATGTCGCTGCAATTAACGCGGTTGCTGTTTGCGTGATTGTGGGTACATTGTTTGAACGCTATGTATGGATTGGTGGCATCACTGGCAAAGGTGCCTATCCTATTTTAGCGACCATCGTCATTGGTGGTGTCGTCGCGGCAATCGGTTTCTTCTTGGTGCGGATGCAACTGCAACGCACGCAGTTAATCAAGGAATAAATTAGGCATGATGAAATTGTATTCGGGGACTTCTTGTCCCTATAGCCACCGTTGCCGTATCGTGTTGTTCGAGAAAGGCATGGACTTTGAAGTGATTGATGTGGATTTGATGAATAAATCCGAGGACTTAGCTGCCATCAATCCTTACAATAAAGTACCCGTCTTGGTCGAGCGCGAGTTGGTATTGTTTCAGGCTAACATCATTAACGAATACATAGATGAACGTTTCCCGCATCCGCAGTTAATGCCGCCTGATCCCGTGTTACGTGCGCATACTCGCTTGTTCTTGCACCAATTTGAACAAGAATTGTATGCTCACGTTGACGTGATCGAGCAAGGTGTCGCAAAAGCAGCTGAGAAGTCGCGTGCAGCTATTCGTGACAATCTGACTCAGCTGTCTCCCATCCTCACTAAACAGAAATTTTTGCTGAGCGATGAGTTCTCCATGTTGGATGTAGCGATTGCACCGTTGTTGTGGCGTTTAGACCGTTATGGTATTCAACTTGGTCGTGAAGCTGCGCCCATGATGAAGTACGCTGAACGTTTGTTCTCTCGTCAAGGTTTCATTGACGCGTTGACCTCTTCTGAAAGAGCGATGCGCAAGTGAGTGAACTCTCTACCCGTCCTTACCTGATACGCGCCATTCATGAATGGTGCGTGGATGGTGGTTTTACCCCCTATCTCGCGGTACGTGTTAACGAAGCGACCGAAGTGCCTCGTGCCTACGTGAAAGATGGTGAGATTATCCTGAATCTCAATCCCAATGCCGTGCGTAATTTGGAACTGGGCAATGATGTGATTTCTTGCAGCAGCCGTTTTAATGGCGTGGTGCATCAATTATTTGTACCTGTTGAAGCCGTGATAGGCATCTTTGCCAAAGAAACAGGGCAAGGACTCGTTTTTCAAGCTGAAGATTCACCTCCCCCTCCCGAAGCAGATGCGCCCACTAAGCCATCTAGCCCTCGACCCAAGTTGATGATCGTTAAGTAACGCAATACTGCCGTTGGGTGCTGTTTTTTCAATCTATTGATAAAGCAAGCCCCGACGCACCCGCTAAAAATTCAATCAACGCAATAATTCACCTCATTGTTCTAGGAGTCATCATGGGATTTATCATGCTGGACGTAGCGGGTACGAGCTTGACCGACGCTGAAATGGCAAGATTGCGTCATCCCTCAGTGGGCGGGGTGATTTTGTTTGCACGGAATTATCAGTCGCCTAGCCAATTGTGCGAACTCACCGCTGCGATTCACGCCGTGCGCACACCGTCATTGTTGATTGCGGTGGATCACGAAGGCGGACGGGTGCAACGCTTCCGCAATGGCTTTACCCGTCTGCCCGCCATGCGTGAACTCGGCAAAATATGGGATAAGCATCCGCCTCGCGCCCGTCATCTGGCGCAACAAGCGGGTTGGGTGTTGGCATCGGAATTGCGCGCGTGTGGCGTGGATTTTAGTTTTACGCCCGTGCTGGATATGGATTACGGACAAAGTACCGTCATTGGCGACCGCGCTTTTCATGGCGACACGCAAGCGATCAGTGAATTGGCGCATAGCCTGCAATTAGGGCTGCACCAAGGCGGGATGGCCAGTGTAGGCAAGCATTTCCCAGGGCACGGCTATGTGCGCGCCGATTCACATCTGGACATTCCCGTGGATAACCGCGATTGGCTGGATATTGAGATGAATGACCTTGTGCCGTTTCGCCGCTTAGTGCAAAACGGGCTGACTGCCATCATGCCCGCCCACGTGATTTATCCCAAAATTGACGCTAGACCTGCGGGTTTTTCACCTGTGTGGCTGAAGAAAATTCTGCGTGAGCAACTGCATTTTGAAGGTTGTATTTTCAGTGATGATTTGAGTATGGAAGGGGCTGCCGTCGCAGGCGACATCGTGCAACGTGCCAGTGCTGCACTGAATGCGGGTTGCGATATGGCGTTAGTTTGCAATGATCCCGTCGCAGCCGAGCAATTGGTGCAGGGTCTGCATTGGGAAATGCCCCCAGCCAGTCGTGCGCGTTTGATCCAAATGCACGGCAAACCCCATTCGCCTTCTCTTGCCCAATTACACGAGCAACCGCAATTTTTAAGAGCCTTGCAAGAAGTCGCCACCATAGGCGTATCCAGCCCAGAATTGCCACTGGCTTGATCTGTCTTTACTCCCCTCGCCCGTTTACGGGAGAGCAACCGTGTTCCGAATCAAGCAAATTTTGCATTCCACGGAGTATTATTTTTCAACATTGAGTTCATGATGGTTAACAACTTTCTCATACAAGCAACGATAACAACTTT
>JAQTYN010000029.1 GCA_028688275.1 Gallionella sp.
TGCTCGCAGGACTCTGGGTTTTCCTCTCTATGCTCGAAATCATGCAAAACTACGACCCAAACGAGTTGGAGGAACTGAAAACATCCGCCATGAAATTCTTCGGCGGACTTGTGTAGATACTTATGCCCTTCAAGGGGAGAGTTGGAGAGGGGATGGGGTGATTCCGTACTTGAAGGCTCACTTGTGCCACGATGACCCACTATGATTCACATAGAGCCCATTTTTCGGTGGTCAGCACCGCATCGTCATTCCCGCGAAGGCGGGAATCCATTGCTTTTACCCTCTTTTCGCGAAAATACAGCCCTCGAATGCTTTGGTTTCGGGCAATATCGTGACAAATTCAAAGTGGATTCCCGCCTTCGCGGGAATGACGGCAGGCTGGAAAAAGTTGTGTAGATAGCTATGCACTTGAAGCCTCACCGCGCTTATTTCCCAATCACCGCTTCTGCATCTTCCAGCTCGGCTTTGCGCCTGCCGTAGCCGTGTTTTTCGATCAATCGCCGCGCTTCGGCAAGGTCTTCTTTTGCGCTGCGTACCGTGCCGTCGGGGTTGCGCCACGGATAAGGCGTGATGTGGCAAAACAGCCGTGCGCGATGCAAATAGATGTCCGCCAAGTACAACGGCATCGGGCCGCGTTCGGCGATTTCTAGGGCTTCGTTAAGGTCGGCTTGTGCGGCTGTGCAATGATCGTCGGGTGGGCAGGTTTCATCTGCCCACGCAGCTTGCTCTCCGCGTGGGCACAACGTCGTGTCCACCCTACGCAATTCCGCCATACGCAATTCCGCCATACGCAACCAAGCTCTGGTGAGCAGGGCTAAGGGAAGATATTGCTGTTGCCCAGCGCGGCGCAGACCGTCCACGGCATGCTGGATGGAAGCGTGGCAAGTGGATGGGGAAGATCCTTCGCGCAACGCGGCATACAACGCGGCACGACCTAGGGTGAGGTGATCGAAGGCAATGGCAAGGAGGGAGGCATTGTTTTGCTCAGCCCACTTAAGCGTCTGCGTTGCACGCTCGGAAACTGCGCGACAGGCAACGCCCTCTCCCCCTGCCCCGTGAAAACTCCCTCGCCCTTTGGGAGAGGGCATGGGGAGAGGGGCGGGCGAGGGGAGTATTGTGGCGGGAAGAAATGCGCGCCAAGCTGCGCGCTCGGCGGCGGTGAGCAGCAGGTCGCAATACTTGAAACCCTGCAATCCACAAAGCAACGAGCAGCTGAACTGGTGCTTGACCTGTATTTCTTCGGCTTTCGCGAAAATATCCATCGCTTCGCGTACTCGTCCAGCCTGATGTAGCGCATCGGCTATCTTCGCTTGCGAAGCCATCTTCCAAAACGCTACGTCGCTTAGAGCGGCGTAGCACACGGACTGCGCAGCATCGCTCTCCGCAACGTCCAACCTACCCATCGTCAGTTCAAGTTCGCTCAGGTTGCAGGCACTAGCTGCTGCATTTTCCCATTGCTCTTGCTTTACGCTCATTACCAGCCCAGTACGCATTGGCTCCACTGCCTCGCCCAGCCGCCCCAGTGCGCTCAAGCGGAAGGCGGCTGCGTTCAGCAGCCATCCCTGTGAGGCTGGCGACAAAATGGACGAAACACGACTCCACGGGGTATCAAAGAAGCAGGTAATCGCCCCCAAATCAGTGCCGAATGCACCGAGTTTGAACGCACTGTAGTTTTCCTGCCCACGCTGGATACGGTCGCTATAAACTTCATCACGCGCCTGCTGCTGCATCCCCGCCAAACAGCCATGCGCCACCGCCTGATACAACGGCTGCAAGTCTGCCAGCGAGGGTTGCTTACCTTCTTGAGTGGTGGCACAAAGATGTTGATACAACTGCCGATGCGCGGCACGAAAAGCGTCGGGATGTTGCTCGCGCAACTGTTTTGCAAAGTATTCGCGCAGCAACGGGTGAGCATCCAGCGACAACAACGCGCCCGCCTCGCGATTTACCGTCAGCAAGTTTGCTCCCTCCAGCCCAGTGAGACAGAATTCCCAGTCCTCATCTTCTAGCCCTACCAGCACTTCAGTAAGATCAGGGATGACTGTTTCCCGCAATGCGTAGATGCAACCCGCGTCAGCTGGGCGGTCAAACAATCCCATCAGTCGTAGGATCGCAACTTCGCGGCACCCCTCGTCACCGCCCTCAAGCAGCCATTGCTCGTAGGCGGTCATGGTACGAAAGGCGTGGCCGCCTTGTGTTTTATTATCAGCCTTGTCGAACTTCACACGGTCGCGCTGGCGGATGTCACCCTTGAACGCACGCTTTAAAAATCCGCCGAGCAAGTTGAGCGTCAGCGCGTGCCCCTGCACATCTTCCACCAGCATTTCAAATTCGTTTACCAGCTCTTGCTTCTCGCCAAATGGAATATTTCTGATGAGGCTGCCTTTTACATCAAGATACTGGAGCAGAGCGACCCCAGCTTCTCTAGACAGGCGCAGCAGGGGGATTTCAGGCGCGGTGGTTTGCCGATAGGCTTTTAAGTCGGGCATGGTGTAGCGTGTCGTCACCACGCACAAGCCGTGGCTGTTTGCCGCCAGCCCTTTGAGCAGCGCGGCAAGTCCCGCGTCCTTGAGTTCGCCCGCCATGGTCGAAGTGGGCGCATATTGCAGCGGCTCCACGCCGTCGAGTATCAGCAGCGTGCGTGTTGCACCCACCAACTGCGCCAGCCGCTTGCCCTTTTCGCTGGCGTGTTTCGCACTGTCCGCCATTGGCTGATCGCCGAAAAAGCCGAGCGCGGCATCGAGAAACAAATCACTGCTCGCCGCCGTCTGTTCCTTCGTGCCCTGACTGTAGAACGACCACGCAAACACCGCCGCGCATCCCGACCAATCATGGTGCGCCAACGTTGCCGCCCACTTCGCCACCAACGAAGTCTTACCCTCGCCGCCCAACGCAACCAAAGTCAGCACGTGGGGGCGTGGATTTTTACCATTGACGACTTGATGCCATGCGTCGTCGAGAAGCTTGGTTTCGGCTTCCCGACCGATGAGTTTTTCGGGCGCGTATTTGTCGATGCGGGAGATGTCAACTTTCGCAGCCTCAGTGGGCGGTGAATCATCGAATTGCAGCACGCCACCTTGTTTGCGTGGCTTGTATTTGAGTGTACCGACTGGATGCGGCACAGCTCCCGCTTGTCCAAGCAAAAAATCGTAAAGGTTCTGGTAATTTGCGTCAGTGGTCAACGCGTAGTGACTGATGGAGCGCAATGGTTCGGGAATGTGTGCCTGAACCGCATCGTTTAAGAACACGGGCACAAACTTCAATGTCTGGCTGCGACTGTCGTACAACTCTTGCGTGATGAGCGTACCCTCCCAATCCACCCCCTTACCTTGGTTGGGCTCTTCATGTCCACAGAAGCGGCGATAGTAGGTTTCGGTACAAACCATGAGCACGAACTGCGCCTCTTTGAGTTGTTTCAACATCCAACGCGGCCAACCTTCCTTCGGCGAGCCTTCCAAATATTGGTCAATCTGGGTTTCGATACCGTCTTCTCGCAACCGATTGGACAAAGCGAGCACCTGTTCGCGATGTGCATCGGAGTCGTGGCTATAGCTGATAAATACGTTTATTTTCTGGCTCATGTCATCAACTCCGTTGCGGATTCAACAAATTTTGTGGCGTAATCCTCGCTTCACTTCTCCAACCAAACACTTTTAGGTCCACATTTTCGGGCGTTGACCAGCCCGAAGAGTTGGACTTTGGATTGCTCGGTGGTGGCGGTGTCTTGCAAGTCTCTTAGCGTGGTGGCATTGGCGTAGCTGGTGTAAATCGTGCGGCCTTCCTTGCTTTCTAGGGTAATGACGATGGCTTCGTCCGTGTAGCAACGTAGCCAGCGGGCTTTTGCTTGTTTGGGATTGCTTGCGTTTTCGGTGGTGATGGACCAGCCATCTCCTATGATCGAAGGTTTGCTGTTGGAAAAATCGCGCACGCTCAGCGCAACTGCTTTGCGAGGTGTGACGGGTTTGTTGTTGGGGCGATCCGTGTATCGGGTGTAAAGCGGATAGTGGCGGGCCATAAACTTGCCGTTGACACGTTGCCAATGTCCGTCATTGATCTGATAAATGTTGGTTGACCAATAGCCATCGTGTACATCCATTTCAATTAAATCTGCTTTTCCATCGTGATTAAGGTCGCGTAAACCATTGAAATGTTGATCTTGGTCTTCAAAAAATCCTGTAAATGACAACATGAGTGGGCGACCATTACGCTCAAAGGTGATGAGATCGAGCCAAATGGGTTCGGCTAGCCCGTTACCGCAGGTGCCTCGTACGATGATGACATCTTCCATGCCATTTTTATCCAAATCCGCGTGGTAGATACGCGCTGGGAAGCAGCCCATCACGTCTGTTAGGATGACTTCCCACGATTTGCCCGCGAGGTCTTTTCCTTGCAAAGATAGTGGCTGTGCATGAAAGGTGTTGAGTGGATCGGCTACAGGCATATCTTCCCACTTTATGGTGGCAACACCTTGTCCCGCTGGGACGCTAGTCACGTTGGTTGAATCGTCGGTTTCAGGTTTGACCACTTTGTGTAAAGGAAACGCCAGCCCCAACTCCTGTTGGCTGAGTGGTAAATAAAAGTAGGGCATGCCGACCAACTCTGGTGCCGCCTCGGCGATACGGAATAAGCCTATCAAACAAATAAACAGGAGTCGCTTCATGTCAGTTCTACGATGTAGGGCGGGACGGTATTGTAGCAATGAAGTGAGCAGGCTAGGTCATTGGGCTGGCGCGGGCACAAGAAATACTTTGCATCATGGTTAGTCATCCGCTTAAAACGTGCGCTGGTGGGGTAAAGTCCGTAAAATACGCAGCTTATTTTGGCTGGTTTAAACCGCTTTATTTTGGATTTTAGAGAGAATGTCATGTTAGCGATTATTGGCGGCAGCGGGGTGTATCACATTGAGGGCTTGGAAAATACGCGTTGGGTGACGGCGGAGTCGTCTTTCGGCGAGCCTTCGGATCAAGTTTTTATGGGGGAAATGGCGGGGCAGACGATTGCTTTTTTGCCGCGTCATGGGCGAGGTCATCGTCTGTCACCGACTGATATTAACTTTCGTGCCAATATCGACGCGCTGAAACGCCTCGGCGTGACCGACATTATTTCGGTTAGCGCGGTGGGTTCCTTGCGGGAAGATTTGTCGCCAGGCACCTTTGTGATCGTCGATCAATTTATTGACCGCACTTTTGCCCGCGAGAAAAGTTTTTTTGGCACAGGGCTGGTGGCGCACGTGTCCGTGGCGCATCCCGTGTGCAGCCGTTTGGGCGACCATTTGCACTCGGCGGCGCAAACGGCGAATTTGCCCGTGGTACGCGGCGGGACGTATTTGGTGATGGAAGGGCCGCAATTTTCCACACTGGCGGAGTCCAAGCTCTATCGCACTTGGGGCTGCGATGTGATTGGTATGACCAATATGCCTGAAGCCAAGCTCGCCCGCGAGGCGGAAATTTGTTATGCCACGGTGGCGATGGTAACCGATTTTGATTGTTGGCACCCTAACCACGACCATGTGACGGTGGAGGCGATTATCAAGGTGCTGCTGGAAAATGCCGACAAGGCGCGGGAGTTAGTCAAAGTGGTTGCACCGCTAGTGGATAGTGATGCGGCGGCGTGTGGATGCGGCTGCCGCACGGCGTTGCAACACGCTTTGATTACCGCGCCAGCAATGCGCGATGCGGTGTTGCTGGAAAAGTTACAAGCCGTGGCGGGGCGGGTGTTGGTGTCACAGGGGAGTTAAAGTCCTGCGCTGCAACACGCCGCCCTCTAATTAGCTTGGTTTTTCCTAAAGCTGTCTGGTCGAGGAAGGATTTGATGTCAAGTAGGTGCATGGTTTGGATGATATCACCACGTATCTGCGTACTTGAAACCGCCTGATTGCTGCGTTAGATTTTTCGTGACTAATGTTTCTCCATGGTCATGACATACTGAACTAAGAACTGATTGTCAAACAGACCTTGGCGGGATTGGTCTTTGATCATTTGTAGTCGCAACATCGCGTACTCGCTTGGGGTGAAGTCGAACATGAGCGTGGTTCGGGTAGGCTTAAAGGCGTAGTTGCTGATGACATTGCCTACATTGAGCAATCCTACCGTTGCGACACCTGGGTTAAGTTGGTCATAGCGCAACCCAGCACGCCAGTGAGGCATAAATTGATACACCGATTGTGCATACCAGCCGCTTTGTGTGTTGCTATAAGTGTCGCGTACATTGGCACCCGCTGTGTTGTAAGTGAGCAAGCCATTCTCGCGGCGACTGAAGAATTCGCCCTGTAATTTGAGGTAGCGATTTCCTCCACTTGGCGCATATTTCCAAACAAAATCTAAGCCTGTTGTGAAGCTGTCACCACTAAAACTATTGTTTACCCCACCTACTGTGCCGAGTAAATCTGGTACGGCGGAGCTTACCGCATCAACACGTTTAGTTTGATAGGCTGAAGCACCTGCGCGCCAACTTGTTTCGGTGGTGTCTTCCCCGATGTGGGCGAAAAGCGTGCCCGCGCCAGCACCATTGCGATTTTGTCTATCCGTTGCGGGGAAGTTCCGTCCACGTCCAATTTCACCGCCGAGTTCAACAAACATAGCGGTTGGTGCGCGCCATCTTAGCTGAATGCCATCTTCGCCAATTTGGTTATTCCACAAGCTTTCATAAACCAGTGGTTGATCGGCGAAATCCCAAGCATGCGCATGGCGTTCATTAAGATAGCCCAAGCCTGAAAAAAATCGACCAAATCGCATTTTGAAAGCATCGCCCAAAGCAGTGCTCTCGACGTAGGCGTTCTCGATAAACAGTGTGCCAGTCGGTTCTAGACCGATGGCGGCCACCCCTTTAAGGTTGGGATCAATGTTAGCGGTAATACCTAGATCTGACTCCCCTAGATTAAACCCAGGAAATTGCAATGGACTTTTCATCGAAAATCCAGTGGCAGCTAGGTTTGGGTTCTTGCGCATTTGGGCGTAAGTGCCTTCTAATATAAGCTCTATCGCGGGTGTAAATCCATTATCTATGACGGGCGCAGCATCTGCTTGTTTGCGTGCAGCCTCAACAGCTTGTTGACTGGTGACTTCCGCTTGTTTGCTACTCGTTTGTGCTTGTTTGCTTGCGACTTCTGCTTGCTGTAAACGTCGCTCAATTAATTCATAATCACGCTTCATCTGCTTCATATGCTGATCGTAATGTTGTCTTAATTGTTGCATTTGATCGCGCAAAGCCTGTAAGTCGGCATCACTGGCAGCAAAAACAGGCAGTGCCTGACTAAAAATAGCGGCAATAAGCACGCCAACATGGGATTTTTTGAACATTTTCTGCTCCTAGTTATTGGTCTATATGCACTCTATCAGCAAGGTATTTGCAGAGCAATGCTTATTGATCCTTAAGCTTGTGTATGCGGTTGGTCATGCATGGGGTGATAAGATACGCATTCTTAAAATCAAGCGCGTGGATGCGAGCAATGGCAAAAACTAAAACAATTTATTCTTGCACCGAATGCGGTGGGCAAACGCCGAAGTGGCAGGGGCAGTGTCCGCATTGTATGGAGTGGAATACGCTGATTGAATCGGTGGCAGAAGTTGCGGCGACGAAATCGGCGAATCGTTTCAGCGCGTTGGCAGCGGTGGGCAAGGTGCAATTGCTTTCCGAGGTCGAGGCTGCCGAAGTGCCGCGCACGCCGACGGGGATTAGCGAATTTGATCGCGTGTTGGGCGGGGGGCTGGTGGCGGGGGCGGTGGTGTTGATTGGCGGCGACCCTGGCATCGGCAAATCGACTTTGTTGTTGCAAGTGTTAGCGCATTTGTCGCAGCAGCAAAGCACCTTGTACGTCAGCGGCGAAGAATCCGCGCAGCAAATCGCCTTACGCGCTAAACGGTTGTCCTTGGATGCGCGCTCGTTGCGGCTATTGCCCGAAATTCAACTGGAAAAAATCCAAGCCACCATTGCGCAAGAACGCCCCGACGTGGTGGTGATCGACTCCATCCAAACCGTGTATTCCGAGCAACTCACCTCCGCGCCTGGTTCGGTCGCCCAAGTGCGCGAATGCGCCGCGCAGCTTACCCGCATCGCCAAAAGCCAAAACATCACCATTATTTTAGTCGGACACGTCACGAAAGAAGGCGCGCTGGCGGGGCCGCGTGTGTTGGAACATATCGTTGATACGGTGTTGTATTTTGAAGGCGACACCCATTCCAGCTTCCGCTTGATTCGCGCTTTCAAAAACCGCTTCGGCGCGGTGAATGAGTTGGGCGTGTTTGCCATGACTGAACGCGGCTTGCGCGAAGTCAGTAACCCGTCCGCGCTGTTTTTGTCGCAACACGGGCAACAAGTCGCGGGCTCGTGCGTGATGGTGACGCAAGAAGGCACGCGCCCGTTGTTGGTGGAAATCCAAGCCTTGCTCGACGAAGCGCATTCGCCCAATGTGCGGCGGCTGTCGTTGGGGCTGGAGCAAAACCGCTTGGCGATGTTGCTTGCCGTGTTGCACCGCCACGCGGGCATCGCCTGTTTTGACCAAGACGTGTTTATCAACGCCGTCGGCGGGGTCAAAATCACCGAACCTGGAGCGGATTTGGCAGTCATTCTTGCCATCGTGTCGTCGTTGCGCAATCAGCCCTTGCCTGAAAAATTGGTGGTTTTTGGCGAAATCGGACTGGCAGGCGAAATTCGCCCTGTGCAACGTGGTCAAGAGCGGCTACGTGAAGCAGCAAAACTTGGCTTCACCCATGCCATCATCCCCAAAGCCAACGCGCCCAAACACCCGATTGCGGGCATGGAAGTGATTGCCGTGGAGCGGGTGGAAGAGGCGGTGGCGAGGATGCGGTAAACCAAGCGTACTCAGGTTCAAGATGCAGATTTTGTGTCTGCTTTAATGATATAGGTCTGGAAACTGCTTGCGGAGTTGCGCTACCTTGGGCTGATCGACAAGGACAATGTAGGGTTGTGTCGGGTGTAGGGCGAGGTAGTTCTGGTGATAGGCTTCGGCGGGGTAGAACGCTTGTAGTGGCACGATTTGCGTGACGATGGGTGCAGGAAAGGTATGTGCAGCGGTGAGTTGCTGAATATAGTCTTGGGCGATGCGTTGTTGATCTGGATGGGTGTAAAAAATGGCAGAACGATATTGACTGCCCACATCGTTGCCTTGGTGATTGAGCTGCGTCGGGTTGTGTGCCACACTGAAAAAAACTTGCAGCAGTTGTTGATACGACACGCATGTCGGATCAAAACGAAGCAGCACCGCCTCGGCATGGTCTGTATTGCCACTGCAAACGGACTCATAACATGCCGTTTCAGCCTTGCCGCCTGCGTATCCCGCGACCACTTCGGTCACCCCTTTGATGTGTTTGAAGACTGCATCTACTCCCCAAAAACATCCGCCTGCAAAAACGACTGTCTGTTCTACAGGCACGCTAGGCTCGTGAGAACGTGCACCAAGGCTGAGCGTGAGGGTCTGGCTGAAAAATTGGCGTATCTGTTCGGGGGTAAGCATGGTAACACTCCGTAAATAGGTATGAGGTGAGGGAGCAGCCCCTTTATTGGCATGCCCAATTCAATCTGACAGACCACATTTTCAATGTATCAAATTTCCTATGGCTTGGGGGTGGTTTTATCTTGGTCAAACGGCTAAGGCGTTCGCCTAGTCGAATATGACCTGTTTTGTTTGCGGGAACCTTTGAGTTTTTGAAGTTGGTAATCGCTTGGCTTTGTAGGCGAGAATGTGTAAGCTCTGAACTCGAAAAGTATTTATAAAGCCCCGTTTTTCAGGCGGGAGATGTCGCATGAGAAAAAAGCTATTACTGGGTATTGCCCTGACTTGTATGTGTGTTTTGTTTATATTTGTGATGTTTCAACACCATCAATTCACTCGTGATCCACACTACGTGACCTCGGAAAAATGCGCGAGTTGTCATACCTTGCAACATGCGGCTTGGCAACAGACGTTGCATCCCAAAATGTTTCGTCCTGTGCAGCAGGACAGCGATATTCTGGGCGATTTTTCAAAGCCCGATCCTAGCGTCACCTTTAAAAAATCAGATATTCAGTTTGTCGTGGGCAATAAATGGGAGCAGGTCTATGTTCACATGGTGGACGGAGAGTATTACCCACTGACTGCCAAGTGGATGGTGATGCAGAAGAAGTGGGTGCCATTTAAGGTGCATGACTGGAAAGAAACGCCCATGACCAAAAAGTGCAACGGTTGCCACGTCACAGGCTTTGAACCTGCGACGGGGAAGTTTTCTGAGTTTGGGATTGGCTGCGAAGCTTGTCATGGACCTGGTAGTCGTCATGCAGGCCATCAGTGGCAACAACAGTGGAATGGTTGCGCACTTTGCCACCCAACCGACAAAATCAAGAGAAAGGACATTGTGCGCACGGTCGCCCCTAGCGTATGCGGGCAATGTCATACGCGGGGTCAGAATGGTGCATCTGGGAGCATTCCAGCAGGAAGTTTTGATTTTCCTGTCAACAACGCGCCAGGTGCTGATTTTACCCAGCACTATCAGCAAAAGACGCTCAAAAATGATGCGGAAAAGAAATTCTGGTGGGGCTATGGTATCTCCAAAGATCGACATCAAGAATATGCCGATTGGAATAACTCGAAGCATGCCAAAGCGTTGAGTAATCTCCAAGAAAATGACGCGCAACGGGGTGCGAATTGTAGTAAAGGGGCGCGTGACGACCAGTGCATGAACTGTCACTCTGTAGATTTTCATTTGGCGAAGGCGGGGAAAAAACCTACGCTGGAAACTGCGCGTTATGGTGTTACCTGTGTCGCATGCCATGAGCCTCACGGCTTGGATAATCAGGCGCATGATGAACTTAGCAATAAGTGTGGTAATTGTCATCTGTCTAATTTTGCCAGTCGTGCGGGGGTCAATGCACAAACTCCACATTCACCTTGTCCTTCTGGGAAGGTCGGTTGTGCCGATTGTCACATGCCACGCACGGTAAAGACGGGCGGATTTTTCAGCTTACGTAGCCATGCTTTCCGCATTGTGCCGCCGCAAGCTAGCCAGCAAGAAGAAATACCAAACTCTTGTCAAAATAGCGGTTGTCACAAGGATAAACCACTGCTTTGGGCGATACGGGAGTTTGATAAGCATTATCCGCATGTCGCCGAAAAATTACTCAAGGCGAGCAAAAATTGACTGAAAAGCTGCCATTCTATCGACGAATCACCGTCCGCCTCAGTGCCTTCTTTGGCGCATTGGCTCTGATTGGGACGTTGGCAGGCGCGTATGTTTCCATACAGATTGCCAAGAATGAGTTTTTCCATGTGATGGAAGAGCAATTCAGTTCCACGTCGCACTTGGCTGAGAATTCGCTCGACATTATTGGACAAATGGCCAGAACTTGGGCACTCCACTTTGCACAGCACAGCGATCTCCCTGGTCTTGTTCAGGGGGGTAAGCTGGGATATATTGCACAACAAGTTGAATTGATGAGAGAAAGCGCACATTGCGATACGGTTATCTTGGTCGATTATAGGGGGCATATCATTTACCATAGTGCATTCCCCGAAAAGACGGGTGAATCTTTAATGGCTTGGCAACTGGTTCGCCACGCGGTGAATGGAAGTAAATCTTCTTACGGAATTATCGAGGAATCTGGAAATTTTATTGTTTATGGTAGTGGCGTTATGCTTGCTGATGAGCACAACAAAACACCTTACATTGTGCTGGCTGGATTTAGAATCTCCGATGAATTGGTTGCTAAGTTGGGGCAGCATACTGCGATTGGTTTAACCTTTATTAGACGCACTGCCGTCATGACTTCTAGCTTTAACACGGCACAAAAGCGATTGATCGATAACCCGATCCCTTTTTTAGATTATCAGACGCTGTATATTGATCCTAAGCTGACTAAAGAAGTCGCAATTGATGGTCAGAATTATTTCGCATCGGTACGCCCACTCAAATTGCTTGACCCTGCCATGGATGGTTCGCTGCTCTTAACTTATCCCAGTCAGAAATTGAATGCGATTGTTGAGCGACTCGGTCGCGAATACATCAGGCTTTACGCCATCGGCATGTTGCTGCTAGTGCTGTTTATTTGGCGTATCTCGCTACGCACCATGCGGCCTTTACGCAAACTGGCTGAACGGGTTAAACATATTGCAGAGGGAGATACCACGCCCGTGGTCATCGACAAACGAGACGAGATCGGCAGTATTGCGGCTTCGTTCAATGATCTGCTAGGTGAACTGGTCATCAGCAAGCAACGTACCGAACATCATGCTGAGGAGCTGGAACACATCGTCGAGCAACGTACCAGAGAATTACGCATTGCCAATGACGAGCTAACCAAACAGGCAACGCATGATGCGCTGACAGGATTGCCGAACCGCAAGCTATTTTATGACCGACTACAACAAGGGGTTTTATCAGCCCAGCGCGCTCAGACCCAGATGGTCTTGATGTTTGTCGATCTGGATCGCTTTAAATGGGTCAACGATACCTTCGGCCATGCGACGGGTGATGAATTGCTTCAAGAAGCGTCAAGGCGTATTCAATCTTGTTTGCGAGAAGGGGATACCGTTGCGCGACTAGGTGGAGACGAGTTTACCGTGATACTCACGCAACCAGGAACGACTGAGAATATAGTAGAAGTGGCGGGACGTTTGCTGAAAGAGTTGACCACGCCGTTTGACTTGTTGAATGCCAGCAATACACAAATTAGTGGGAGTATTGGTATCGCAATTTATCCTGAGAACGGCGATACAGCGGAAAAGTTGTTGCTGCACGCCGACCATGCGATGTATCGGGCTAAGGAAGCGGGACGTTCGACTTATTGTTTCTGGGATGCCGCTATGTTGATTCCCAACGCGGATTGACAACCACGAAGGTCACCACTCGGAAAGAATGACAACTAAACCGTGGTGGAGAACCTTGTTCTTTACGACACAGCTCGTTTATTCGTAACCCAAGCTACGTAAGGTGCGCGCATCATCAGCCCAGCCGCTGCGTAGTTTGATAAAGACTTCTAGGAATACTTTGCCATCAAATAGTTTTTCCATGTCCAAGCGGGCTTGCGTGGCGATTTCTTTCATCTTTTCGCCTTTTTTGCCCAAGAGCATGGCTTTGTGAACTTCTTTGTCGACCAAAATCGCCGCACTGATACGACGCAATTTTTTGTCCATTTTGAATTGTTCAATGATCACGCTGGTGGAGTAGGGCAGTTCATCCCCTGTGAAGCGGAATACTTTTTCGCGCAGGATTTCAGAGGCAAGGAATTTTTCGCTACGGTCGGTGATGTCATCTGCATCATAAATCAAACCGCCTTCAGGCAAGAAATAACGCAAGGTGTCACGCAACTCAGGGATTTTCTTGCCTAATTTCGCACTGACAGGCACGACATCGGCAAATTTAAAATCTTGTGAAACACGTTCGGCAAAGGAGAACAATTGACCCTTGTCGGCGACTTCGTCAATTTTGTTGATGACCAGCAATACAGGACGGTTGTCGGGCAATAATTTCAATACTTCTTGATCGCGTTCGTCGTAGCGCATGGCTTCCAACACGTAAAGAACCACATGGACATCACGCAAGCTGCTCGTCACAACGCGATTCATACTACGATTCAGTTCGTTTTTGTATTGCGTTTGAAAACCAGGGGTGTCCACAAAGACATATTGGGCGTGCGCATCGGTAAAAATACCGTGAATGCGATGGCGCGTCGTTTGTGCTTTACGTGAAGTAATGCTGATTTTTTGACCAATCAGATGGTTGAGCAAGGTCGATTTACCGACGTTCGGACGGCCTACAATGGCAATGTAGCCGCTTCGGAAATCTTCTGATAGCACTAAGGGTTCAGATGTTTCCACGGGGGTTTGTGCTTCGGTCATTTATTTTTGTCCAATGAGTTGATATGCCGCTAATGCGGCCTGTTGTTCTGCGTTACGTCGACTATTGCCCTCACCTCGAGTGGTTATTTTGAGGGCTGGAATACTGCATTCCACTTGAAAAAGTTGCAAATGGGCTTCACCCTGCGTGGCAATAATCTGATAAGTGGGGAGTGCGATGCGTTTACTTTGCAAATACTCTTGCAATAAGGTTTTGGCATCTTTACCCAAGGTCGTGACATCTACTTTGGCGAGGTAAGGAATGAGTAAACCCAACACCACTTTTTCAGCGGCCACAAAGCCCGCATCCAAAAACACCGCACCAAATAATGCTTCCATAGCATCTGCCAGTATGGAGGGGCGGCGGTGTCCGCCACTTTTACGTTCGCCTTCACCTAGGCTGAGATACGTACCAAGGTTTAGTTGTTGCGCCAGCGTGACCAGTGTATCTTCTTTGACCAGATTGGAGCGCAGTCGAGACAGCTCACCTTCGCTCAGCTCTGGAAAAGTGTTAAATAGATGACGTGCCACAATGCAGCCTAGGATACTATCCCCTAAGAACTCCAGTCGTTCGTAATGATCTGGCGCATAACTGCGATGCGTCAGGGCACGTTTCAGCAAGGCGGGTTGATTGAATTCATGACCGAGCTGTTTACACAGTGTGCCGCTGTTTCGTACCAAATCTACCATTGTAGGAGCGTGCCTATTGTGCACTATGTGGATTAAATTCCAACAACAAGCTGATGTTGCCACCCACAGGGATGATGACTTTGTATTGTGCAGTGATAATGCCTGTATCAGTCATTTGGATTTGCTCTGGTTTGATCGCGGTAACATTGTCGATCACGGCGCGTGTAGCAAAGGAGCTGCGCATTTCGTTGAGTCCCGCTCGTGATAGGTCCGGGTCGTGTTTGATTGCATTGAACAGGTTGGTAATCTTGGCATCCTCCATGTAAGCAGGTATTAATTTCAACCCAAAAATGACCAGCAAAATAAACAGAATCGACCAGATCAAAAAATTGAAAATGCTGAAGCCCCGTTGTTGTATTACTGTATTCATTTTTTACCCCTCCATTTTTCTATGCGTTGATGCAATCAATTGTGGACAGGATAGTCGCCCACGTCACTTGTTAAAACAAAGAACCAATGCGTTTGAGATCGGAGAAATTCATCCAAACCAAAAAAGCTTTACCGACAATTTGATTGTCGGGCACAAATCCCCAGTAGCGACTATCTCGGCTGTTATCTCGATTGTCGCCCATCATAAAGTAATTGCCCTCAGGTACCGTACAGCGCACACTTTCATCGGTATACACGCAACTTGCTGCATTTGGAAAGTCAATGACGGAGTCTCGATGTAAGGTTGGCATATCGGGGTTGACCAAGATGTCGTGTTTGCGTTCACCTAAAATTTCTTGACGGTGCTCAGTATGGATAAAATTTAATGCTGTTTCAACATAGTTATATTCACCTAAGTTGGATTGTTTTTGCTCCAACTCATTGATGTACACTTTCTTGTCTCGATACTCTATGGTGTCGCCAGGTATCGCTACGACACGCTTGATGTAGTCCACTGAAGGATTCTCAGGGTAATGAAACACCATCACATCGCCACGTTGTGGATTGTTGATCTGGATGATTTTCTGGTTAATGATGGGCAGGCGTATGCCGTAAGTAAATTTATTCACCAAAATAAAATCACCCACTTGCAAGGTCGGAATCATCGAACCAGAAGGAATCTTAAAGGGTTCCGCTAAAAATGAACGAATAAAAAATACCGCTAAAATCACGGGGAAAAAGCTCTTGGCGTATTCCACCCACCATTGCTCAGCGACACCCTCGGCACGCTTAGCGCGCAACACCCATTTATCCAATAGCCAAATGCTGCCTGTTACGATCAGCATGACAAACATAATTAAAGCAAAATCCATATTTTTCCTTAGTAAGTTGGTAGTCGGTCGTCGTTAGCTGTCGGCTGAAAATCAAACCCTCAAAGGTTTAACTAACGACTAATAGCTAGAGACTAATAGCCAACACCCACTAATCATCCACGCGCAAAATTGCTAAAAATGCTTCTTGTGGAATTTCCACATTGCCGACTTGTTTCATCCGTTTTTTACCCGCTTTTTGCTTTTCTAGCAGTTTCTTTTTACGTGAAATATCGCCGCCGTAGCATTTTGCCAGCACGTTCTTACGCATGGCTTTCACGTTCTCACGGGCAATGATATTTGCGCCGATGGTGGCTTGAATCGCTACGTCGTACATCTGGCGTGGAATCAGTTCGCGCATTTTCGCCGCCACTTCGCGGCCACGATATTGGCTATTAGCACGATGGACGATGACCGCCAACGCATCCACGCGGTCACCGTTAATCAGCATATCGACCTTGACCACATCGGCGGCGCGATATTCTTTGAACTCGTAATCCATGGACGCATAGCCGCGTGATACGGATTTGAGCTTGTCAAAGAAGTCCAGCACGATTTCTGCCATGGGCATTTCGTAAATCAAATTCACTTGCTTGCCGTGATAGGCGATGTCAATTTGCATCCCGCGTTTTTGGGTACACAAGGTAATCACCGAACCGACATACTCATTGGGCATGTACAAATTGACCGTGACCACAGGTTCACGAATCTCGTTGATTTTGGAGGGATCAGGCATCTTGGAGGGGTTATCCACCATCAATATCGTGCCGTCGCGCAGCTCTACCTCGTAAATCACGGTAGGTGCGGTGGTAATCAAGTCCATGTCGAACTCGCGTTCCAAGCGTTCTTGCACGATTTCCATGTGCAATAAACCTAAGAAGCCACAGCGGAAACCAAAGCCCAAGGCTTGCGACACTTCGGGTTCGTACAACAATGCCGCATCGTTTAACTTGAGTTTTTCCAAAGAGTCGCGCAAGGCTTCGTACTGATTGGACTCCACAGGGAACAAGCCCGCAAACACCTGTGGTTGCACTTCTTTAAAACCAGGCAACGCTGCCGCTGCTGGTTTGGCTAAGTGCGTAATGGTATCGCCCACTTTTGCCGCTTTGAGTTCTTTGATGCCCGCGATGACAAAGCCTACTTGCCCTGCGCTGAGGGTGTCGCGGTCTTGTGCTTTGGGCGTGAACACGCCGATATGCTCGGTCAAGTGTTGCGCGCCTGTCGCCATAAACAGGATTTTTTCCTTGGGCTTAATTGTGCCGTTTTTCACCCGCACCAACATCACCACGCCGACGTAGTTATCGAACCATGAGTCAATAATCAGAGCCTGTAATGGTGCGGCGGGATCGCCTTCGGGCGGAGGTACTTTGACAATCAAAGCTTCCAGTACATCTTGTACGCCCAAGCCCGTTTTAGCGGAACACAGCGTCGCATCATGCGCTTCAATTCCAATCACCTCTTCGATCTCTTCGATGGCGTTTTCTGGATTGGCGGATGGCAAATCAATTTTGTTCAATACAGGCACAACCTCCACGCCCAAATCCAGCGCGGTGTAGCAATTTGCCACCGTTTGCGCTTCCACCCCTTGCGAGGCATCCACCACCAGCAGCGCACCTTCGCACGCCGACAGCGAACGTGATACTTCGTAAGAGAAATCGACGTGACCTGGTGTGTCAATCAAGTTCAAGTTATAGACTTTTCCGTCGCGGGCTTTGTACGACAGCGCGGCGGTTTGCGCTTTAATGGTGATGCCGCGTTCCCGTTCCAAATCCATGGAATCAAGCACTTGGGCTTCCATTTCGCGGTCAGATAATCCGCCGCAGAGTTGAATAATGCGATCCGCCAGCGTGGATTTGCCGTGATCAATGTGAGCGATAATGGAAAAATTACGAATAAGCTGCATTATGAAATATCAATTAAAATCCCGCTGGTCAAGCGGCATATTAGAAAAGTGTGGATTCTAGCCGATTTTAGGGGCGAGCGAAGGCGGTAATTCAGGATGAGCCCCCACTACTTGATTGCGTCCATGGTGTTTTGCCTGATAGAGTGCCTTGTCAGCGGCATTGCAAAGCCTAGTGGCATCGTTGAAATTCAGTACATCGGCGACTCCGCAACTAAAAGTGACTGAGAATTCTGTTTTGTCTGCGAAATGATTTAAACGCGAAAAGTCTTCGCGTATCTTATCAAGCACTTTGATGGCGGTTGCACTGTTGGTATCGCTCAAAATGACCGCGAATTCTTCTCCGCCATAACGACCTACCGCATCGACTTCGCGCAACCGCTGTTTGAGTAGTCGAGATAAGCTTTTAATGACGCGATCGCCTGCTGCGTGACCGTAAGTGTCATTGACCTTCTTGAAAAAATCAATATCGATCATGGCAAAACAGCAAGGTGTGCCTTGTCGTTTGGAGCGCGCCACTTCGCGATCCAGTTGATCTTTAATGGCGGTGTGGTTGAGTAATCCTGTCAGGCTGTCCCGCACCATAAAAGAGCGCAGCATCAGTGAACGACGAATGCGGCTCGTCACAGAAGTTACCAAATGTTGCGGCTGGATAGGCTTAGTGAGGAAATCATCACCCCCTAAATCTATGGCGGCCAGTTGTTTGTCGAGATCCTTTTCGCCAGAGAGGAAGACGATGGGAATGCTGACAAATTTATCGATCTGCCGTATGACTTTGGCTAACTCCATGCCATTGCACCCTGGCATGTACATGTCAATGAGTATTAAGTCAGGTTCAAATTCCAAGAGTGGTTCCATCATGGTTAATGGGTCATTCACGGAATAGGAGTGTACGCCTGCCTGTTTAAGAATGGCGGTGTAATAGGCCGTGAGCGTAGGCGAATCATCGACTATTAACACGCGATAGGGGGTGTTGACTTGAATCGAGGTTAATTCGTCAAGTTTATCGAGCAGTCGGCTCACATTCAGTGCTTTGTTAAAGTAGGCAATGCTGCCAGCCCGTACAGCTTCTAGCCTTGCGTTAAAATCGTCCTGAGCGGAAAGGAAAATGACGGGCATGGGGTTTTTTTGCCCTTGCTGAACCTGTTGCATGGTCGTCACGCCACCCCAAGTGTCGCCTGGAAAAGAAATATCCATGATCACGAGCACCTCGGTATTTTGATTGATTGCCTGTATAAATTCGCTTAGCGTATTGAACACACGGGTATCATATCCAAAATAGCGCAGTTGGTTGCTCAGGTTTTCTGCAAAGGAGATGTCGTCATCTACGATCAGAATATGACGGATTTTGATAGCTTCTTGAATGGGCGGCATAATCGCGATGACACCGCTATGGTCTGGCTGTGATGCAGTGGGGTCTAAGATAACCTGATGCAGTTCGCTGATCAGCCCTTCAAGATGCGTACGTTGTGCTTGATTGGGTGGCACTTTTACTTGCATGAGCAGACTCAGGTCGTATTCAATGACTCTTGCTAAGTCACTTAACGCAGCGAAACCAAAGGTCTTACCTGATCCCGTTAAGCTGTGTACGCGGCGATGGAGCGTTTGAAATCCTTCTTCATCCCATCGTTCAGGGGGGATTTGTTGCCACAGTTGTTCAATCTGTGCAATCTTTTCAGGGAGTTGCGCCGCATAAACGCCACTCAACATTTGGATTTTAGCCGTTAAATCCCCAATATCAGCCATGACAGTGAGCCCAAATTTCAAGAACTTGATTGGATAAGGTCATCGGATCAAAGGGTTTGGGGATCACATCAACGGCACCGATTTGCTTGTAGCCCATCACCTCGCCTGGCTGTACCTTCGCCGTCATGAAGATGGTCGGCGTGGTCGAGAAAGCGGGGAGTTCGCGCAGTTTACTCAACGTGGTGGGGCCATCCATGCCTGGCATCATCACATCTAACAAGATGAGTTGCGGTTGAAAAGCGGTAATTTTTGCGAGGGCTTCTTTACCAGAACTGCATACTTCCAAGGTAAATCCGCCCAATGTTTCCAGTGCAAGCCGTGCGATCATCTGAATGTCAGGCTCGTCTTCGACGTATAAAATTCGAGTTAATGGTGCGTTCATTGCAATGTCCTAATTATTGAAGTTCTGCTTGGCTGTAGCGGATGTTTTATTCATGTTTGTCCCCTTCGATTAAACGCCTAATGGTGGCTAACAATTGGCTGTTATCAGTACGAGACTTAACCAGTGCGGATTTAATTTTTGACATATCTTCAATTAACACTTCGGTGGCAGAGAATACCATTACGGGCGTGGCGGGCACTGCTTGATTAAGTGCTGGTAATAGCTCCATACTTGAACCATCGGGTAGTGAAATATCCAGAATGGCTAAATCATAATGCCCTTTTGCTAACATAGCACGCGCTTCTACCAATGAGCTGGCGTGATCAACCTGTGCAATCTCTCCCACAATCATACTGACAACCTGCGCAATGTCGGGATCATCTTCAAAATGTAGCACTTTGGGAACCCCATCGCTAATTCGGCCTATCGCCTGTTTGAGTGCGGTTGCCAGTTGTCCTTGGTCTATGGGTTTACCTATCCAATCAATGACGCTGAAGGCATCACCGTTTAATTCCTTCTTGCCATCATTGGCTCTAGCGGATACCACAACGATGGGTAAATTGGCGGTTGTATGCGCTGCGCGTAGTTCACGAATAAGTGAAATGCCATCCTGATTCGGCATCGACAAATCAAGTGTCATGGCAGCGTAGCTTCGTTGCGCCAGTAGTTGTTTTGCTTGGTCAGCATCGTAGGCGATATCAGCCGATAATCCAGATTGTTCTAACATCAAGCGCAGCAATTCTGCTACATCTCGATCATCCTCACAAATGAGTACCCGTGTTCTGTCTATTACCGTTGCCAAAACGGGTTCGCTTGTTTCTGCTTCTTTCCAAAGGGGAAGATCGATGAAAAATATTGTTTCTACATTGGCTTGTGATGTGAAACCGATGGTGCCACCCATTTGCTCAATAATCGCTTTGGTGATGCTGAGTCCAAGTCCCGTTCCGCCCTTCTTCTTGGTGTCAGAAGCATCCGCTTGCGCAAATTTTTGGAAAATCTGACCCTTGAAGTCATCAGGAATGCCGCTGCCATTATCTTTAACGGCGATACGCACATGATGGGCGTGGCACTCAACGGAAACTTGTACCTTGCCGCCTGTTAGGGAAAATTTAGCTGCATTGGATAGCAAATTGGCGAGTACTTGCATCAAACGATTGGAATCTGCCTTAATCACGACATCAGGGTATTGGGATGCTAATTCGTAAGTTACTTTATATTGTTCACCATACGCACGATTACCATCCAATGCTTGCGTTAACACGTGCATAAGTTTGATGGGTTGCATGTCGAATTCCATTTTTCCCGCTTCGATTTTCTCCATATCGAGTATGTCGTTGACCAGTAAAATCAACCGCTCACTGTTCTTGTGCGCAATTTCAATCAGGGGTTTGATCTTGGCAGGCAACTCACCCGCTACGCCGCCGACAATGAGGGCGAGTGAGCCACGTATAGACGTCAGCGGGGTGCGTAACTCGTGGCTGACGGTTGAGATGAATTCGCTTTTCATGCGCTCAATTTTGACACGCTCTGTGACATCGCGCACGACCCCTGTAAACATGCGAATATCGCCTAATTGCATGGCGGAAACCGCCAAATCCATCGGAAAGGTCGAGCCATCTTTACGTTTGCCCATGACTTGTCGACCAATGCCGATGATTTTTTTGTGACCCGTGGCAATGAAATTATGTAAGTATCCATCATGTTCGCTGTGATAAGGCTCAGGCATGAGTAATTTAACGTTTTGGCCGATGACTTCTGTTGCGGTATAGCCAAAGATATGGTTTGCGGCTCGGTTGAATGTTTCGATGCTGCCTTGTTCGTTGATGGTGATAATGCCATCCAGCACATTATCCAGTATGCTTTGCGTGCGCATAGCACTTTCTTGTGCGGCACTTTCGGCCAGTCTAAGTTCAGTGAAATCTTGTATGGTTCCGCGTGATCGCAGGGGTTTTCCAAGGGCATCAAAGTCCGAAATGCAGTGCTCATGAACCCATTTGACGCGACCATCTGGCATTTTCAAGCGGTGTGTGATTTCGTAGGGTGAGTGATTAGCCAGCGATTCGGTATAAGCTCGATTAACCGCCTCTTTGTCGTCAGGATGAATTGCATTCAGAAAAGCTTCATATGAAGCACCGAACTGTGACTTATCAATTTCAAACAAATTGTATATTTCGTCTGACCAAATTAATTTTCCAGAGATGAGATCCAAATCCCAGCTCCCCACCTTGGCGATGTGCTGTGCCTCTCTGAGCCTTATTTCGTCCGCTAGCTTTTCTTGGGTCGCTTGAACACGCTCAGTAATATCACGCACAATTGAGGATGCACCAATGATTTTACTGGTGGTGTCCTTCATGGGGGAGACGCTCACAGAGACGTGGATCGGACTGCCATCCTTCCTGACTCGTAGCGTTTCAAAATGCTCAATACGTTCGCCACCTTGGATGCGCTTGAGAATTTGGGGTTCTTCCTCGATTCTGTCAGGGGGGATGAGCATCTTCATCGGTTGCCCGATGGCTTCTTGCGCGCTGTATCCGAAGAGCTTTTCAGCAGCGGGATTCCAAGTGGTAATGATGCCCTCTAGTGTTTTGCTCATAATGGCATCATCCGAGGTGGCAATGATGGCGGCATATTTCTCCTGCAGCAAAAATAGCTCAGCTGCACTCTTCATCCTTTGTCCGCATTCCAGCTCTTCGCTGACGCACTGTGCGAGATCTTGCAAAGCTGCAATTTGTGATGCACTCAGTTGACGCGGTTGGCGGTCAATCGCACAGAGTGTGCCGACACGTTGCCCATTGCCTAACGCTAACGGAGCGCCTGCATAAAAACGAATATGGGGTGCGCCGATGACCAGTGGGTTATCCGAAAAACGGCTATCCAAAAGTGCATCTGGAATGATGAAAATTTGGTCTCCAAGGATGGTGTGGCCGCAAAATGAAATGCTACGAGGTGTTTCGCTTGCATCTAGCCCAAGGTGAGATTTAAACCATTGGCGGTTACTGTCAACCAATGAAATAAGCGCAATAGGCACACCTAGAATCTGCTGAGCCAGCCGCGTAAAACGGTCAAAGCGGTCTTCAGCAGGCGTATCTAAAATGTTCAGCCCTCGCAAAGTGGCGAGTCGACTGGCTTCATCAAATGGCATCATGGGTTCTAACAATGGATACTCCTTGCGTAGTGGTCGATTTTTGGTCTTTGTTTATTGCAAATTAGACTATCTATTCGTCTTCTAATGTCGCCGTGGCACGGACAACCTCTTCGAGCGAAGTTAGTCCACGCAATGCCTTTTTAAATCCGTCATAACGCAAATTATGGAAGCCTTGCTGTAAAGCAATGCTCATAATTTCGTTATTATCGCGACCCCGCAAAATGGCCTCACGAATTTGGGGGGTTACCTTCAGGAATTCGTGTATCCCCACGCGACCTGAATAGCCTGTTTTTCCACAGTGGTCACAGCCCGTACTTTTGTAGAATGTCGGAATCGGCATGCCTTCTCTCCAGTAGAAATACAGGCGTAATTCGTCAGGCTCTGGTTGATAGTCAGCTTTGCAGTATTCACATAGTCGTCGCACGAGGCGTTGTCCCAAGACCCCGATCAGGGCGGGTGCGACGATAAAACGCTCTACACCCATTTCAAGAAGACGCGTGGTGGCTTGAATCGCATCATTGGTATGCAAGGTGGTCAGTACCAAATGCCCTGTCAGTGCAGCTTGTGCCGCAATGCGGGCGGTTTCGGTATCTCGAATTTCACCGACCAGAATGGCATCGGGATCCTGCCGCAGAACAGAGCGCAAAACTTCCTGAAACCCGCGTCCCACTTTGTTGTTGACCATCACCTGATTGAGACTTTGCACATCGTATTCGACAGGATCCTCGATCGTGATGATATTGATGTCGCGGCTATTGATATAATTCAGCGCGGCATAGAGTGAGGTGCTTTTGCCTGAACCCGTCGGTCCAGTGACGAATAGTATGCCTTGAGGGTGCTTGAGTGCTGACTTGAGTGGTTTGAGCACTTCAGGAGAGAAATCCAGTTTGTCCAAGTTGAGTATGGATGAGCTGTATAGCGAACCCAAGATGCGCATCACGATTTTCTCGCCATGTACCACGGGCAGGCAGGACACGCGTAAATCTAGGGTTTTCAGCGGCAAGGCGAAACTGATTTTTCCATCCTGCGGTTTACGGCGTTCGGTAATGTCCATTTCAGCCGTAATTTTATAGCGCGATGCGAGCGGCATGCCCATTTCCACAGGCAGGAACAGTCTATCTGACAATACCCCGTCTATACGGAAACGTATCACCACTTCATTTTTTTTGGGTTCGATGTGAATATCTGAGGCGCGCTCTTTCAATGCAAGCAGAATAATCGAATCGCTTAAGTCAACCAACGGTTTGGAATCTAATAATTTTACGAGTGAGTTATCGCTAAGTTGTCCTGATTGGAAAATTTTTAAGTCGAAGCTTGTTGCTAAGTCGCCCACGTTTTGCGCCGACTGGTAGTTGACTTTGATCGCCGAATCAATCTCATCACGAAAACAGAAGACTGGGCTGATGGTGCACATCAGTAAACTCTCCAGTAACGCGACGACTTTGGCATTGTTTGGATCAATCATGCCCACCGTAACGGCGTTGCCTAGTCGATAGATAGGGATGGCGTGGTAACGTAATGCAATCTCACCTGGTAGCAAGGAGACCATTTTGTCCTGAAATAATGTTTTGCTCAGATTAACATAGGTGCAATTTATTTGGCTCGCTAGTAGCTCGCCCGCTGTATCGCGATCCAGATAATTGTCTTGGATGACGAATTGGACAAACTCTATGGCATCATTCTGTGCGGCTTTAATCATGCCTGCTAATGGTATGGGTGGAATTTCTCCTTTTTCTTGGAAGTGGGCGATCAGCGATTCGGTCAGTTCCATGGCTAAAATTTCTTTCTGCGCGTGGCGAGCAATTTGCGGATGTCATCTTGTGTGACGCGTGCTTTGTGAGTGGATTCAAAGAATTTGCTTTCTTGGGATGCTTGTTGCACGAGATACTCAAGGTCAAAACGCTGATCGTTATCGGCTGCGCCTTTTAATCCTTGTGCTGTGTCAGTCATCAAACTATTTCCGCAGCGACCACAGAATACATCTCCCTTTGCAGTCACAAAACCACAGCGGCAAAGCGTAGGGTCGAGTGCCTCACCACAACTACCACAGAATAAGTAGCCCGATGGATTGGGGTGGTTGCAACTCATGATGACATGCTCGCATTGATTTCTTGCATGTATTCTCCCCATGTTTCACTGATGGCTTGATGTAGCTCCGTAGCCGTCGTATTTTTGAGGATGTAATTGCGTGCGCCTAGGTCTATGCATTCTCTCACCACCGTAATGGCATTGAGAGAGGTCAACATGATCACCAGTGTTTGAGGGTTGATCTGCATAATCTGTTTCAAGACATGGACACCGTCTAATTTGGGCATGTTGATGTCTAGCATGACCATGTCGGGGCGGTGTTGTTTATACAGACTGATGGCTTGTTCTCCATCCGATGCCTCCCCGACCACCTCGGCACCGAGAGCGGTGAAGATCAGATGGAGCAGGCTGCGGATATGCTCCTCGTCGTCTGCAATCAATACTTTGACTTTGTGCTTTTCCATTTCGTCCTCTTGATCCCCTATTGTCTGATTGCTTGGTACGTTTCGTACATTATCCTATTTTGCCTCACGCTAGAGAGAAATGTTATTGGTGTCGTTTGAGTGCCGTTTCAAAGTTGGTAACGGGGAGAGGTCTGCCGAATAAATAGCCTTGGAAAGTGTGGCAACCATGTTGGCTGAGAAAATCGCGCTGCTCTTGGTTTTCAACGCCTTCCGCAATGACACTGAGTCCGAGTGCATCACTCATGGCGATAATGGTTTGCACGATAGCGGCATCGTTCGTATCCGTGGCGATGTCGCGTACAAAAGATTGGTCTATTTTGAGTTGGTCTAACGGGAGTCGTTTAATGTACTGTAGGGAAGAGTAGCCCGTTCCAAAGTCATCCATCGAGAAGTGAATGCCAAGGAGTTTTAATGCTTGCATTTTTTCAATGATATCCTCGACATTGCTGAGCAAGATGCTTTCAGTAAGCTCTAGTTTAAGATGGGCGGGTTTCGCACCTGTTTCCAGTAGAACATGACGTACTTGTTGCACGAAATCAGCTTGTCGGAATTGTTTGACGCTGACATTGACTGACACGGTGAGATGACTGGTGTTTGCATCCTGTTGCCATTTTTTGAGTTGTACGCAGGCGGTTTGTAATGCCCAGCGTCCGATGGGAATAATGATGCCCATTTCCTCTGCCAGTGGGATAAATGCATTCGGCGATATCGTGCCTTTTGCGGGGTGTTGCCAGCGGATCAAGGCTTCTGCCCCCAATGCGCGGTGGTTGCTATCTACTTGCACTTGGTAGTACAACTCAAATTGTTGTTGCTCTAGAGCAATGCGCAATTCACTTTCTAGTTCAGCACGTGTTTCTAAGGTGGTTTGCATCGCGTGGTCGTGGAAGCAAATTGCATCTCTGCCCGTGGCCTTTGCTTCGTGCATGGCGACTTCTGCATGCTTGAGCAGCTCTTCCCAATTGTGTTGATGCCCATGGAATGTCACGATGCCAATACTGGGGGTAATGCTGTGGACGAACTGATTGAGTTGATAAGGCTGGCTCAATGAAACTTGGAGTTTTTCAGCAACTTGACGAGCTTGTGTTGCGGCTTCGTGGGGGGAAGGGTCGAGTGCCGCTAGAATCACAATAAACTCATCGGATCCCAGTCTCGCCACGGTTTCGCCCTCACGCACATTAGCGGAAAGACGGCGAGAAACTTCTAATAACAGCAAATCGCCGATGTCATATCCCTTGGTTTCATTGATGGTTTTGAAGTGATCAAGATCAATGAAAAGGAGTGCGCCAGATTGTTTTGAGTGCGTACTGGCTGCGGCAGCTTGTTGCAATCTGTCCATCATCAAACGTCGATTGGGTAAGTGCGTCAACTCATCGTAATAGGCTAAAACATGAATTTTCTCCTCAGAGGCTCTTCGTTCCGTAATGTCTTCTTTGACCGCGAGATAATGAGCGATCAGACCATTTGCACCGAGCACGGGCGAAATTTTGACCCACTCTATGTATTCCGTCCCATCCTTACGTTTGTTGATGATTTCCCCCTCCCATGTTTTACCTTGGGTCAGGTTTGCCCACAGTGCTACAAAAGTTTGAGGTGGGGTTTTACCTGAATGCAGAATACGAGGATTTTTGCCTAAAACCTCTTCTCGGTTGTAGCCAGTTTGGTGGATGAAGGATTGATTGATGTATTCGATGTCCGCTGCTAAGTTGGTAATGATGATGGCATTGGGGCTTTGCTCCACCGCTTGGGAGAGTTTGATGAGTTCTGCATGACTGCTGATGCGTTGCGCGGTGGTCCATTGCTCACGGCGATAGACCGCGACGATGCCCAATAGCCCGATGAGCCAGATGAGACCATGAGACCATGATAATTCATTACGCTGAAGCTGCCCCGCTGCGATAAAAGGCTTAAGGGGGACAGAAGCCCCAATACCGCCGCGATTGTCGCCTATTTTATAGCCTTGTTTGTCGTGGCACTTTAGGCAACCTTCTTGTACCTTGAGTGGCAGCATGAGTCGTAAATAGGGTTGCTCGTTGATGAGGCCAATTTCCATTGCTTCGGGTTCGCCGTGTTCAAAACTGAGCAAGGCTTTACGTTCCCATTCATCGGGTGCGTTGTTGGGATTGAATAGTTTTAGGCTGGTGAGATGGCTTTTGATGCCGAGTTCGTCGCTAAAGTTTTGTTGAACATCCCGTATGACATAGGCGGGATTCATCAAGGTGAGCGCAACACCTGAAGTGGTGATGACATCTCGGACGGGGGTTTTGAGATAGGGGTTAGGGGGGATACGTGGGGTGGGGGGGACATAGACCCCGCCATGTGAGTTTGCCCAATTCCGAAAAGCAATATCTTTGGTCAGGCTAGCACGGGCAGTGGCAGTTGCGGTTCTGAGGGTGGTATGTTCAATTTGGTGGCTGTTCCATGCAAGAGAGCCGAGCACCAACAAGCTCCATCCCGCCAAAATGAGCGCGTACTTGCGTAAGATGCTGGCACGGGTGGATTCTTGGAACGGGGTGTCCTTCATAGTGATATTGGGGGTGATTCATAAAAGCAAATTGAATTGCGACCTGTTATTTTAGCTTGATACATGGCGGTATCTGCCCACTTGAGGATATTTTCTTTTTGCACGTCAGGATGGATAAACATCGCAACACCGATACTTGCGCTGCAATGATGTTCAATGGTGGCGTCGCTTTCTCCTGCTCGGCGAATGTGAAGTGTGTACGGACGGGAAAGGGCGGCGTGGATTTTTTCGGCAACGGCTTCGGCTTCTGCGAGGGCTGGACGCTTGCCGTGATCGAGATTGGTTAAAATGACCACAAATTCGTCCCCGCCAAAACGGGCGACTGTATCCATTTGCCGCACGCAGCTTTTGAGTCGATTGGCGGCTTCAATGAGCAATAAATCACCCACAACATGGCCGTGCGTGTCGTTGAGTGGTTTGAAGTTGTCAAGATCAATGAAGAGTACGGTACCATAACTGGCATTGCGTTTGCTGGTCTCAATCGCTTGGTTTAAACGATCATCCAGCAGACGACGGTTGGGAAGCTGGGTGAGTGCATCATAAAAAGCCAAGCGATGCACTTGCTCTTCCATTTGTTTGTGTTCGGTAATGTCAGTGATAAAGCCGTGCCAGAGCGTACAGCCATTGGCTTCTCGTTCAGGTAAAGCATTGCTCAAAAGCCAGCGTACTGTGCCATCCTCGAATTGAACGCGGTGTTCTTGATGCCACAAAGTAAGATTTTTCGCCGATTGTTGAATAGACTGCCACACAGGTTCGAGGTCATCTGGGTGCAAATGGGTAAATAATCGTTCGGCATCTTCCTGCACACTTTCTGCTGTGACGTGATAGAGCGAGAAAATGGCGTTGCTGGCAAATGGCAAACTAGCGCGTCCATCTGGATATAACCGAAATTGATAAATGAGACCTGGCACGCGGCTGGCAATTTTTTGGAGTAAATCCAGAGCCGCTTGGCGTGCGGATTCAAGAGCTTTACGTTCCGTAATGTCGCGGGTAATGCCAATGAAATTGGTCAATACGCCTTGTTGATCAAAGACGGGAGAGATGGTGAGCTCATTCCAGAAAGTGGTTCCATCTTTGCGGTAATTCAGTATTTCCCCTGTAAAAGTGTTTTGATGACCAATCGCCAAACGAATGCGCGCAACAGTTTGGGGATCAGTCAGTTTGCCTTGTACTATGCTGCACTTTTTGCCGCGCATATCGTCTGGGGTGTACCCCGTGATGTCGGTAAAGGCTTGATTGACCGATTGTATGAATTGATTTTCATCTGAAATTAAAACACCTTGTGAAATGGACTTAAGGGCAAGATCGCTGACCATCAGCGATTGCTCTAGGCGTTTACGTTCACTAATATCATGCTTAATCGCGACGAAATGGGTGATTTGATGATGTTCGTTTGTGAGCGGAGTAATGGTCATGTTTTCTACATACAACGTCCCATCCTTGCGACGATTGGTCAAGTCGCCTTGCCATGGACGGCAGTCAAGTAGTGTGTCCCACATGGATTGATAGAACTGTCTATTTTGCTTGCCAGAATTCACGAGTTCTCTGGGGTTGCGTCCATAAGCCTCATTGAGGCTGTAGCCTGTGATCGTGCTGAAGGCCTGATTGACCCATCGAATGATGCCGTTGTGGTCGGTAATGACGATGGAGTTGGCCGTGGCATTGAGCGCGGCATCTTTGAGTTCCAATTCGGCGAGATTGCTTTTGATTTGGGTAACGTAAATGGTCATCGCCATACCGACGAGGCTCAGAATAAGCATGTAGATCCAAAAAGTATGCAGATGAGTTCGTGCAATATCATGGGCAAAATAGCCCTTGTTTAGACTTGCACCTATCATCGCTTGGATGGCGATGATAATCAGAATCAGGGTGGTTGATCGAGTGCCTAATTGAATGGCAATCCACGAAACAAATAAAAACATCCAATAGCCCTCGGCGATATCGCCAAAATGGTCATTCAACCAGCCTAGGAAGACCATTTGCCCTATGGCGGCCGTGAGGGCGAGTAAGCCTAAGTAAGCGAATTGTTGCTGCCATGAGAGCGGTTGGGCTGATTTTTTTTGATGCAGTGCCAACATAAAGGGAGTGAATAGCACGATACCGAGCATATCCCCCCTCCACCAGTCAGAAACGGTGTGCCAGTATTCTGTTGAAGGTACTGAACCTGTTAATTGCAGACTAAGCGTGCCAATGATTGCTGCTGCGGCACTTGCTACTGCTCCCCCTAAAAAAAATAGTTGCAGATAGCTTGATAAAGAATGTAAAAAGGTGTTTTTTAGCTTAGGTTGTGTGAGTAGGTAAAATCCGAGCCACGCCGCTACGCTACTCCCTAAAGAGATACCCAATGTGGCAGCCAGTGAGTGATGCAGCAAGCTGTTCAGGATTAGCATGCCCAGCAGTGCGCCCCAGATGAAGCGTTTCCCACCGATGAGTAATGCCCCCAATACGAGTCCACTTCCAGGCCAGAAAACGCTCACACCATGGGTGCAGGCGGTGTAGTAATTTGACACCAGCCCCAACAATACATAGGCTACCCCAAGGTTGAGTTGCCAGGCCCAGTGTTCAGTTTTGAACCAGAGATGAGGCATGTCAGTGCGAGTTATGTCACTTGGAGGCATCGAGTTTATCAAGGAAGTGATGGGGTGCGAAGGATTATAAACTGATTGTTTCGTCTTACAGCAAGGTGATGCGCTGCTATTTTAGTGTGTGATTGTCATTCCGTGATGTGGGATACGGCTATCTTGCCAAGAGGTCATTGCCCATGACCATAATGTGGCTAGTGGCGCATGTTTTAGCTCAGCTGGGGGTTGTTGTCCTAAAAATTGTAGTGCGGTGTAAAGGGCTTCGCTGGGTGAGTCTGCATGGATGGGGTGTGCAAGGGTTTGCTTGCTGAGTTTTTGACCTTGAGCGTTGAGCGCGAGGGGCAAATGTAAATAACGGGGTGTCGTTAAACCCAGTTGCTGTTGTAGATAGATTTGGCGTGGGGTGGAATCGAGTAAGTCGGCACCTCGCACGATGTCTGTGATGCCTTGTGCCGCATCATCCACCACGACGGCAAGTTGGTAGGCAAATAAGCCATCAGCACGTTTGAGTACAAAATCGCCGACTTCGGTTGCCAAATCTTGCGTGATCTCACCCTGCAAACGATCCGTAAATGCGATGACGGCATCGTCCACACGCATCCGCCATGCGGGTGTGCGAGGGGTGGTTTGGGGCGGTGTGTGACGACATGTGCCCGAATAAATCTGTGCGGGTGAGGTGCTCGCTTCCGCGATAGTTTTTCGGCTGCACCAACAAGGATAAGCGAGCCCTTGGTCTGTTAACTGCTGCAAAGTGTCCGCATAAACTGCCAGTCGTTGACTTTGGTACAGCACGCTTTCATCCCAATGCAGCCCAAAAGCATCCAAGGTGCGGAGGATGTCATCCGCCGCACCTTTAACATTGCGCGGGGTGTCGAGATCCTCCATGCGCACCAACCATCTTCCTTGCTGATGCTTGGCATCCAGATAGCTGCCCACAGCGGCAATCAATGAGCCGAAATGCAACGCCCCCGTGGGGGAGGGGGCGAAGCGACCGCGATAGCCTGATTTCATTTAAACCGCGACGGCCTCTTTCGCAAATTGCAGTTCCACTTTGCCCGCCGCATTCATATCAACCGTCACATTGCCGCCATTGGCTAAACGACCGAACAATAGTTCATCTGCCAGAGCCGCACGTATGGTGTCTTGAATCAACCGTGCCATGGGGCGCGCACCCATTTTGGGATCAAAGCCGTGTTGGGCTAGGTAGTCTTTGAGCGCGTCGGTGAAGACGATTTCCACTTTCTTGTCGTGGAGTTGTTCTTCCAACTGCATCAGGAATTTATCCACGACACGTAAAATCACTTCACGATCCAGCGGAGCGAACGAAATGATGGCATCCAAACGATTACGGAATTCGGGCGTGAACATGCGCTTGATGTCATTCATTTCGTCGCCGCTTTCCTTGTTGTGGGTAAAGCCAATATGGCTCTTGTTCAACGCTTCTGCGCCCGCATTGGTGGTCATAATGACGACTACATTGCGGAAGTCTGCTTTACGTCCGTTATTATCGGTCAACGTGCCGTGATCCATGACTTGCAGTAGGATGTTGAACACGTCAGGATGCGCCTTTTCAATCTCATCCAGCAACAATACCGCATGCGGCTGTTTGCTAATTGCTTCCGTTAATAGTCCGCCTTGGTCAAATCCCACATAGCCTGGCGGTGCGCCGATTAAGCGTGACACCGCATGGCGTTCCATGTATTCGGACATATCAAAGCGATGCAGCGGCATGCCCATGGCGTAAGCCAATTGGCGCGCCACTTCGGTTTTGCCCACGCCCGTTGGTCCTGAAAACAAAAAGCTGCCGATGGGTTTGTGCGGATTGCCCAAACCGCTGCGCGACATTTTGATGGCGGCAGCCAGTGCGTCAATGGCTTTGTTTTGTCCAAACACCGTGGCTTTTAAATCGCGATCCAAGTTTTTTAGCGCATTGCGGTCATCAACCGAAACCGTGCGTGGCGGAATGCGGGCAATTTTGGCGATAATTTCTTCTATTTCATGTTTGCCCACGGTTTTCTTTTGCTTGGATTTCGGCAAAATACGTTGCGCCGCACCTGCTTCATCCAGCACATCAATCGCTTTGTCGGGCAAATGACGGTCATTGATAAAGCGAGCGGAAAGTTCTGCTGCGCTGGTTAATGCTGCCGCGCTGTATTTGATATTGTGATGTTCCTCTAAGCTGGCTTTGAGTCCACGCAAAATCGCGATGGTTTGCTCGACGGACGGTTCAGGTACGTCCACTTTTTGGAAGCGGCGAGACAGCGCGTGATCCTTCTCAAACACGCCGCGATACTCTTGATAGGTGGTCGCGCCGATGCACTTGATTTGCCCATTAGACAGTGCGGGTTTGAGCAAGTTGGACGCATCCATGGTGCCGCTAGAGGCAGCACCTGCGCCAATGAGCATATGGATTTCATCGATGAATAAAATCGCCCCAGGCTCGGCGGTCAACTCTTTTAGCACCGCTTTGAGACGCAATTCAAAGTCGCCACGATATTTCGTACCCGCCAGTAATGCGCCCATGTCCAAGGAATAGACGCGCGCATCTTTGAGCACATCTGGCACATTGTCTTCCACAATACGTCGCGCCAGACCTTCCGCAATGGCAGTTTTGCCTACGCCCGCTTCGCCTACCAGCAGCGGATTGTTTTTTCGGCGACGGCATAAGGTCTGAATCACGCGTTCCAGCTCTAATTCGCGCCCAATTAGCGCATCAATTTTGCCAGAGAGTGCTTGTTCATTGAGATCCAAGGTGTAGCTTTTGAGCGCGCTGTCAGCTTGGGTGGGCGTTTCGTTTTCGTGTGTTTGTGCAGGCGCGGGTTCGGCTTCTTTGGTAATGCCATCGACTAGATAATTCACAACATCGACGCGCCGTATGCCTTGTTCCGTGAGAAAGTGCACAGCATGTGATTCTTTTTCGCCAAACAGCGCGACTAGGATGTTGGCACCATCGACTTCTTTTTGCGACGTGCTTTTTTGGGTGGATTGCACATGCAATATTGCCCGTTGAATGACCCGCTGAAAACCCATGGTGGGCTGGGTGTCAATTTCGGTCTTTCCTGGTACAACAGGTGTGTGAGTATCGACAAAAGTGCTTAACGTGGTGCGCAGCTCATCAATGTTGACGTTGCAGCCACGTAACACCCGTGCAGCGGAGGCGTTGTCTAACATTGCCAGTAGCAGATGTTCAACGGTGATAAATTCATGCCGTTTTTGCCGAGCGGCGACAAAGGCGAGATGTAAGCTAACTTCTAGGTCTTGCGCAATCATTGTGTTTCCTCCATGTCGCATCGTAGTGGATGTTCATGTTGTTTGGCAAACTCGGATACTTGAGTGACTTTGGTTTCTGCCACGTCGCGGGCATACACGCCGCAGACCGCTGAGCCTTCGTTGTGTATTTTTAACATAATGACTTGGGCATTTTCCATATTCATATTAAAAAACTGCTGTAATACCGCGACCACAAAATCCATCGTGGTGTAGTCATCGTTAAATAAGATCACTTTGTAAAGACGAGGCGGTTTGATCTTTTGCCGTTCTGGTTTCAGTATTGTTTCATCGTGTGACGATGTGGCCATGATAAGTTCAGCTTCCAAAGTGAATGATGTGCCATATTTGACGATTTAGTCGCTTTTTTCAAGCAAAATCCTGAATAATAAATTTACTACTTGACGGCAAACCTGAATTCGGGGAAAAATTCAATCTCTGGCTTCAAATTTCTGCCGCACTGATGCCGTCTTGTGATCTTTGATTCACGCAGTTTTGTGGAGCTTCTTCTTCATTTTTTAGTAAGTAAGGGAATAATAAAATGGCAACTGGTACAGTAAAGTGGTTTAACGACTCAAAAGGTTTTGGTTTTATTACCCCTGATGACGGCGGAGAAGATCTATTCTCACACTTCTCGGCGATTAATATGCCTGGATTCAAAACGCTCAAAGAAGGCCAAAAAGTTCAATTTGAAGTTACTCAAGGTCCAAAAGGCAAACAAGCCTCTAATATCCAAGCTGCGTAGTGTAGGGGATTCGGGGCGTGCGTATCGTTTTGCCATGCGACTTGTGGAAGCTCGAAATACTGCCGCCTAGGGTGGAATTGCGTTATCCGTGAAGAATTTGTCGTTTTTTTAAGACAAATGAAAAATAATAAATTTATTGCTTGACGATAAGCACCTAACCAGCGTAAAAAGCAATCTGGTGTTTGATTCAAAGTTTCTGCAGTACTGGTTTTGCCGTGTGCGGTCTTAGATTCAAACAGTTTCGCGGAGTTTATTCTCCGTTTTTTAGTAAGTAAGGAAATAATCACATGGCAATTGGTACAGTTAAATGGTTTAACGACGCAAAAGGTTTTGGTTTCATCACCCCTGATGATGGCGGCGAGGATTTGTTTGCACACTTCTCAGCGATCAATATGAGCGGCTTCAAATCTCTCAAAGAAGGTCAAAAAGTTCAATTTGAAGTTACTCAAGGACCAAAAGGCAAACAAGCCTCTAATATCCAAGCTGCTTAAAAGAGTCCCTTATCGTATAAGCAAGGTGTTTCGACCTGTTTTTTTCAGGCGAAATGCAAAATAATAAATTTATTGCTTGACGATAAGTACCCAACCAGCGTAAAAAGTAATCTGGTGTTTGATTCAAAGTTTCTGCAGTGCTGGTTTTGCCGTGTGCGGTCTTAGATTCAAACAGTTTCGCGGAGTTTTTTCTCCGTTTTTTAGTAAGTTAAGGAAATAATCACATGGCAACTGGTACAGTTAAATGGTTTAACGACGCAAAAGGTTTTGGTTTCATCACTCCTGATGATGGTAGCGAAGATCTATTTGCACACTTCTCTGCAATCAATATGAGCGGTTTCAAGTCACTCAAAGAAAATCAAAAAGTGACTTTTGACTTAGTTAACGGCCCAAAAGGCAAACAAGCTTCAAACATCCAAGCTCCTTAATAGGTTCTAGGTTGTTGAAAAAGCCCGACATGTAAGTGTCGGGCTTTTCGTTTTCTAGGACGTATGATACCACCGTCATTGCTTTGAGAAATCTGATGAAACAAAAAAATACAGCCGTGCGTCAATCTGTTCAAACAGCGCATATGTCCAAATCACGCTATAACCGTGTTGATGGTTTGCGGGGAGTCGCGATTTCGTTGATGTTGTTTTATCACTTCTGTTTTGATTTAAATTATTTTCACTGGATTTCGGTAGATTTTTATCACCTTCCTTTTTGGCTTAATTTGCGCCTGTTTATCGTGACAATGTTTTTAACTTTGGTTGGGGTAAGTCTTGTGCTTGCAAACCCAATAGGAGGACGTTGGCGAGCCGCCATGCCGCGATTGGTGCGATTGTTCGGGTGTGCGGTGTTGGTGAGCATTGGGAGTTTCGCTGTCTTTCCAGAAAGTATGATTTTCTTTGGCGTGCTACATTTTATTTTGGTTGCCAGTGCGATAGGGTTATTGCTGTTGCGAGGGTATTGGTTGAACTTGATCGTTGGCAGCGTGCTGATTTTGATTGGCACGAACTTTCAACATGTGGTATTTAATCACCCTACCTTGCAATGGTTAGGGATGATGACCTATAAGCCGATCACAGAGGACTATGTACCGTTGTTGCCGTGGATGGGCGTGGTGATGCTGGGAATGTTTTTGGCGCGGCACCCAGTGGGCGAGCAATGGCTTAAAGCCTCTTGGCAGGTGCATGGTGCGCTGCGTAGCTTGACATGGGCGGGCAAGCACAGCTTATTGCTATACATGCTACATCAACCTGTTTTACTAGGGTTGCTGTGGGTAATTTCTGGTTAAAAGGGGCAACTACTTGCCCCTTGGTGAAATAAGCGGTTAAGTTTGGCTTGGGACGCGGTATGCTTCTTGAGTCATCAGATCCACGCCGCAAGGTAACGCTTCAATCCAATCCAAAAACTGGTTGACCATTTTTTTACCTTTAAAGGATTTGCCATGTTGTGGCACGATCCATTCCACATCCATTTGGCGCACCATGTTGACCCAATAGCGACAGATTTTATTAGAAATCATATAGCGACGATGGAATCCTTCCATGTGTACCAAATGCGCAGCAAAATCTTCTACAGGGGTGTCTGCCTCATCATGCGAGACAATAGACGCGCCCATATCACCACTGAAGAGAATTTTACTGATGGGGTCATAGAACTGAAAATTTCCCTCGGAGTGCATAAAGTGCGCGGGGATTGCGACCACAGTTGATTCACCTAAAGTGAAGTGCATACCTTGATCTGGAATGGAAATAATGCGACCCACCGTATTACCCGCAGTACAAAAATGTGGTACGAAACGCGCCCATAAAGCTGAAATAGCCACTTTACAGTCAGAGTGAATCATCCATTTATTGGCTGAGGCGATAATGTCAGGATCGGCATGTGACGCAAACAGATAATCCAAATATTTAGAAGGGAAGTACTCCTGCATCCCCATCAACAAACCGTTATAGGTCATGTTGCCACCTGGATCAATTAGCGCACCATGTTCGTGATCGACGATGAGAAACTGGTTTGCCTGTACGGCATGGTTACTTTCGTCATCTGCTAAGTCGTCGAACATCAGGCAAATATGTTTGCCGTCGTTATATAGTTCAATTGCCAATTTATCACCTCTAAATAAGGATGGTTGTAAATGTGATGCTTACTCATACTTTGATACAAGGATGTTGCTGCCAATATACCAATTTTTCAGGCTCTCCGTGCTTTGTTGACTAAGCCTTTTGCGCGCTGATAGAATTTCCAGCCTCGCCACACGCTCATGAATACACCCACAACGCCATTTTTTCGTAGCAGAAATAATCCTGCCAATCCAAGCCATGCTAAAGGATGAGATCGCAGCCAGCGGATTCCACTTAATCCTTGGTCTATCGCCCCCAAAGGCTTTTCCCATTGGTGGGCAATTCGGCTTATTTCCTCACGCTGGGTCGCAATTTGAGCGAGTAAAGCAGCTCTTTTTTGTTGGATGTCGTAAAGTTGAGGGTTCATTGCAGTGAAGCCTGATCTTTGCTAAGTTCTGCCAAGCTGGCGGCAAAAAGCGTTGGCTTTTGTGAGACTTTTTGACGCAGCATAAATAGCATCACACTCCCTAAGCTAAAAAATACAACACACAGCCCGCCTAAAACCAACAAGCGATGACTATCCCAAAATAGTACCACTAGAAAAGTCGTTAAAAAGACCACGGTCAGCCCAAAACAAAACAATGCCAGCATGGTAAACAAGAGCATCTGCGTGAGTCGCAAACGTTCTTCGTGTAGCTCATTTGCCAACAACGCCAGACGTGTCGCAGCGATCGCCGTCAGCGTTGCACCGAGTCGTTTGACAGAGTCAAACAGACCAAGCTCGGTCATGATTTAGCGACCGCGAGAAATCAACATGCCGACCAATAAACCCACACCTGCAGCTACCCCAATTGCTTGCCAAGGATTGTCATGAACATATTCATCCGTAGCGGTGGCTGCTTGCTTGGTTTTTTCTAATAAAGCGCGTTCAGCAACTTCCAAGCGCGCTTTTGCTGCCACTAGATTTTCTTCAATGCGTTCGCGTGCAATCGCAACGCGTTCTCCCGTTTGACTCGCCGTTGCGCGCAATAATTCTTCTGCGTCAGCAACCACATTTTGCAAATCTTGCATCAATTTTTCTTTACTGACTTCCGTTATAGATGGGGTGGCCATGATTAGATCCTTCATAAAGTTTAAGTTAAAACTATTGTTGTGTGCATCGACACGCACAGTTGTGTTTTTATGCCGAATTTGCTCAAGCGTCAAGCTCCTTATGAGGTATGAAGATGGCAGTTGACTTCATGTTCATGCGAAAGTCGTGTTGTGGGGGGGTAAGCAATGTGGCAGCGAGGCATTACCTGTGGGCAGCGCGGGGCAAAATGACAACCAGAGGGGGGATTGGCAGGGGAGGGGAGTTCGCCTGCAAGTTGTATCAATTCACTGCGATCTCCCGTGATACGCGGAACAGCCGAGAGCAGTGCTTGAGTATAAGGATGTTTGGGGGCTCGTAGTACATCAGCAACTGTGCCGCGTTCGACGATGCGTCCCAAATACATCACGCACACGTCATGCGCCAGATATTCCACCACCGCGATGTTGTGGGTAATAAACAAATAGGCGAGGTCGAATTCTTGTTGTAACGATTTGAGTAAATTAAGGATTTGCGCTTGGACTGACACATCCAACGCGCTGGTCGGCTCATCGCAAATCAACAACTGCGGCGATACTGCCAACGCCCGTGCAATCGCAATCCGCTGCCGTTGCCCGCCCGAAAATTCATGCGGATACCGCCACTTGCTACTGCGCGCCAACCCCACTTGGTCTAATAAAAGGTCGATTTGACCTTGTCGCCCTGCACTGCCCTTGTGCTTACTCCCCTCGTTCACGTGTGGGAGAGGGGCAGGGGGAGAGGGAGAGGGCAGCGCACTCATCCCCTCCTCCAAAATCTCCGCAATCCGCATTTTGGGATTGAGCGAAGAATAAGGGTCTTGAAACACCATCTGCATGGCGGCGCGGTGTTTGTGTGGCGTGTCGATCAGCTCTTGACCTGCAAATTGCACACTGCCAGCAGTAGGACGTATCAATTGCAACAAGGCTTTGCCCAAGGTGGTTTTGCCGCAGCCCGATTCGCCCACTAATGCCAACGTGCGCGCAGGCGCAATCGCCAGCGACACCCCATCCACCGCTTTGACCTGCCCCACCGTGCGCTGCAAAATGCCCTTGCGTATGGGGAAATGGACTTGTAAGTCGGTGACTTCTAAGAGAGAAGGGGAAAGGGCGAAGGGAGAAGGGTGGTGCGGCGCAATGGTTTTTTCCCTGCACACTTCTCCCTTCGCCCTTCTCACGGCATCCGCCGCATACAAATGGCAACGCACGCCCTGCCCCGCCCGCACTTCCGTCCACGCGGGCGATTCGCTTTCACATAACGCCCACGCCTGATCGCAGCGCGGGGCGAATCGGCAGCCTTGTGGAATACTGCCCAACGGCGGCACCGCACCCGCAATGGCGGATAAGGGCTGATTGCGCCGCGTGGCATCGGGGACGGCGGCGAATAATTTTTGGGTATAAGGATGCAACGGCTGGGAAAACAGCGCGGCGCGATCCGCTTGCTCCACAATTTGCCCCGCGTACATCACCCCCACGCGATGCGCCATTTCCGCCACCACGCCTAAATCGTGCGTAATCAACAACATTGCCATGCCCGTGCGCGCTTGCGTGTCGCGCAGCAATTGCAACACCTGCGCCTGTATCGTCACATCCAACGCCGTGGTCGGTTCATCCGCAATCAATACGTCAGGCTGCCCCGCCAACGCCATCGCAATCATCACCCGCTGCTTCATCCCCCCCGACATCTGAAACGGATACTCCCGCACCCGCCGCCCCGCATCAGGAATCCCCACTTGCGCCAATAATTCCACGCAACGAGATTCAATGCTGCTACTCCCCTCGCCCACTTGTGGGAGAGGGGGGGGGGGAGAGGGAGCGCGCCCCGCCTCGTCCGTTGAGAACGGAGAGGGCGCATGCAACCTCAACACCTCCGCCAACTGCGCCCCCACGGTCATCACAGGATTCAAACTCAAGCCAGGCTCTTGGAAAATCATCGCCAACTGCCCGCCCCGCACCCGCCGCATCTCCCGTTCAGGCAAGCCCAACAAATCCACCGCCCCCAACGCTACCCGCCCGCCCGTATTCGCCACCCCGTCAGGCAACAAGCGTATCAACGACAACGCACTCATCGACTTTCCACAGCCCGATTCCCCCAACAACGCAAACGTCTCCCCCGCCGCAATCTCAAACGAAATCCCATCCACAATCGCCACGCCTGATTGCAATGCGGTGGTTAAACGATTGATAGAAAGTAGCTTATTCTGGTTTTCAAGAGCAGAAACGGAAATCATCACAAATGTTAGGTGTCAGGTCAATTCAATAGGCGGATTTTAAAGGAAGATAGCCCTTATAAAATGTTTTTTTGTGGTTGCTTTTTGCATTACAATTCACAGTGATTTGAAATTCAATCGATTCTAATTCTATTGATTTTGACCGCATTGATTTCTTTTTTATAAACAATTAAACAAAATGGAATTTATTAAAAATCAATATGTTGAACAGAAGTTTGATAAAACATTAAATATTTTGTCTGCAATATTTTATAAATATGTGCCGTTTAGCGAGTTTTTACCAATATTTGAAAGGAGTTATGAACTTGCGCGTTACTACAAGGCTGACAAGGTACTTTTAAACCTAAAACTATTAACCGTGCATGACGAAGAAACTAGAGAATACATTGCCAATGTATGGTTCCCCACTATAAAGAAAGAGGGCGTAAACCATGTTGCATTTATACTCCCTGATTCGACCATTGGTAAAATGTCGGCACAAGATGCGCATAAAAACAGCCAAAACATAAACGGGTTAGTTGTTGCTAATTTCAATGATGAATCAGAAGCCCGTGCGTGGTTAAGCAATCAATAGAATCAGACTCCAATACTGCTACCGCAAATAACTTAATTATTTATTATCAATGTGTTGCACATTAATATGCCCATCAAAACCAAGCACTCTTTACGCGAAAATCAATTAGATTTAAGTATGTTAGTATCAAATTTCGGCTTCAAATTGCTATAAAAAACATCGGCAACGAATTGACCATTATCTGTATCATATTGATTATTAAGTAATTATTATTTGCGGTAGCAGTATTGGAATCTGACCCCATTGACTATAGCAATCGTTCCAACGACGTTTTTGAGCTTAAAACACGTCCATCAGGCATGGATATTTTTGATATTCCTGCTGCAAGCAATGCGTCTCCTTTGGGCTGGGAGGTTGTTTATATCGGGCAAGAGGAAACCCTCGCGCATTCGATTAAGTGGCGCATTGCTGATAGTAATGCCTCTCCCTTATTGGTGGGGGCGACTTTGAATGGAATGCGCATCACGTTGGATAAAATGGATAGTAGTTATGTCAACAGTCATGCAACGATTCATTTTAGTAATCACCCAGCTTTGGACGACATATCCGTCCCATTGCAACTTCTTGACGTGACCCCCCCACAATTCACGTTCTCATTAAGTCCGAATACCTTGCAGCAAAATAAAAAATTCGTTCCCATCACCGCAAATATCAGCGTGAAAGACGACTATGACCCTGTGCCTGAAATTAAGCTGGAATCCATTACCTCTAACGACGCTGTAGAAAAACCCGATTCTGAAGACCTGTTTCAGCGTTGGGTGGATTTTTTTCAAACCAGATCGTTATTTTCATTTTCGGCTTCTTGTTTTTATAACATATTTTCATTGCAAACCA
>JAQTYN010000078.1 GCA_028688275.1 Gallionella sp.
TTTGCAATGAAAATATGTTATAAAAACAAGAAGCCGAAAATGAAAATAACGATCTGGTTTGAAAAAAATCCACCCAACGCTGAAACAGGTCTTCAGAATCGGGTTTTTCTACAGCGTCGTTAGGTATCCATACATCATGCGCATGCTACTTCTCACCATTCTCCTCGCCCTCGTTCCTTCCGCCGTAAGTGCCAGAGAGTACGGAAACTACGATACGAAGCATTTGCTCACGGTTACAGAAACGCCCGAGGGAAAGAAATATGGCTTCGGTGGGCCATATCTTGGACAGATGATGAATGATTTGTCCGCGCACGCAAGGAATTACCCGCCGCAATTCGATACGCCTCAAGATAAGCAGCGCGCCACCGAAGATGTGAAGGCATTGTCTGGAATGCTCGACCTATTGATCAACGTTCCTAATCCAGACGTGGGGCTTCTCACCCTGGCCAGCGACGTCAATAGCATGGGTCACAATCTCGATATTCCTGGAGCAGCCCAAAAGGCTAATTCAATTTTCCTGCGGCTACTTGCGGCAGCACCTTCCGATCCGCGAGGCAACTACATGTATGGAAACTTCTTGGCAGGTGTAGGAAAACCGAAAGAGGCACTCCCGTATCTTGAGAAGGCGCTTGCCGTAGGTGTCGCTGACGCTGCATACGCTATCGGTATGACGTATTTGACTCTTGGGGACAAAGAACAAGCTCTGAAAAACCTTGAGAACTACAAGCAGCGCAGGCCGAGCGATGGAAATGTCGACAAACTTATTGACGCCATTCGTAACGGAAAGGTCGAGTTTAAGAGGAATCCTGGTTGAAGCTGGGTTGACCATAAATACCTAACCCGTCGTTGCAGGGGACGCTGCGCCCCTGAACTAGGACGCTGAGAGTCCCTAGTCACCTCTAGCAATAGAAGCTCTAAAAAGTCTCACCAATCGCGTAAATCTAGCTACGGGTTTTATCCATTATTCTGATGAGTCTCCAGCAAAGGAAATTTTCAACCTCCTTCACAAAGAAGGAGAGCGGCTTATCGCATCTGAAATTACGCCATGGGCTATGGAAAATAGTTGGAAATCCAAAGACGCGAGCAACTCGGTGAGCTTGCTGAAAAAATTGGGCAAGGAGGAAGAGTAGTTGTTCGCAATAAAAACCAGTGGCGAGATGCCATCATTGCTCAGCTCAAGGCAAAAGCAAATGGCCTTCAGTCCTAACGAGTAAGGTTAGGTCGTGATCGCGGAGCGAACCACGATCTGAACCGTTTGTTGGACAAGCCCAGCGATGCTGTGGTGAATATGGAATATCTCGCTGACTGTAGCGGTGCGACTGGGTAAAATCAATGGAATCCAACTCAATTCACTCTGATATTGCGTTGTTTCAAATGAAAAAACAGCTTAAGAAGACACTGATTAAATCCGTTCGCCCTGAGCCGTGAGCTTGTCGAACGGTCGAACGGTCGAAGGGGGATCGGGTTGAATTCATTGATTTTATTAAATCTTCCATTCATGGTTCGACAAGCTCACCACGAGCGGAAGATTTAATCAGTGTTTCCCTAGGCTTTGAATATCCCCGCATCACTGAAAAACAATTGCTGACTGAAGTTGATATGTCTCATAAACAAACTAAAAACGTTCTATTTATTTGTAGTAGGAACCAGTGGCGTAGCCCCACTGCCGAGCAGGTATGGCGCAGACATGCTGAACTTTCTGTCCGATCTGCTGGCACCAGTCCGAATGCTAGGCACAAGGTATCGGTAGCAGATATTCGTTGGTCTGATGTTATTTTTGTGATGGAGGAAAAACACAAGTCTAGAATCGTGGCTGAATTTACAAGATTACTTGAAAACAAAGCCATATATGTCTTGGACATACCAGATGAATACAAGTATATGGATCCAGCGTTAATCGAACAAATTAAGCAGTCAGTAGGTGAGATTCTTGGCCTTGCCTAAGGAGGCACTGATTAAATCCGTTTGCCCTGAGTCCTGAGCCGTGAGCTTGTCGAACGGTCGAACGGTCGAAGGGTGAATAGGTTTAATCTATTGATTCAATTAAATCCTCCATTCATGGTTCGACAAGCTCACCACGAGCGGAAGATTCAATCTGCGTTTCCCTAAATTACATTTGATTGCGCCGCTGAAAGTGCGCGCAGCCCCTCACGTCATATTAGCAGGCTTTGATCTTTCTCTGATTTATCTCAGGAACGAATAACCAACTGATTTTCGGGTCTTGAGCATTGCCAATATGAACAAACAGCCCAGCGCGGCCAGCAGATGTTTGAAGGAATGGCCGCTGAAATGGCTTTGGGTAAGGTTGAAAACTTCGCCATCATAAAATTCCAGCAGTTTGGCGAGCATATAGCAGCCAAGTGCCACCAAGAGCAGCCATTGGCGCGAGTATTTGGGTCGGAACAATCCCATCAAAAACGGGATCGTCAGGAGCGGGACGAATTGAATCCAGACATAGAACCGCAAGTCATCAAACCAATGCCAATAATACACACTGAATAATCCCGCCAATATCGCAGGTGCCAACAAATATTTGCCCAGCTTCGCACTCACATACTCAGCCAAGAGCGCGGCAAACAATCCCATAAACGCGACAGTCATGGGTAGCCTGTCCCAGACCAGCGTGTCGTTGTTGGGGTGCCAGTGATAATAACCAGAGCCCGCACTGACCATCGCCACGCCCGTGAAAAAGGTCAGCCATGCCAGACGAAAACTGAGCGCGCGTCTGCCCCAGCAGAAATGGACACCCGCCATGCCCACGAGCAGAAAAGGCATATTCGTTAGCACATCAAAAAAATTGGGGATGCCGAAAAATGCGCGTCTATCGCCAAAATCGTGATAGTGCAGATTCTGCTTGATAGGCTGAAGCGACATGATGACCGCCAGTGAACCGATGACGATGACCAACAACAGCACCTGCCGCCAGCCCATCTTGAAAACCAGTTCCCTGCCCGTGTGATGGAATAAATTACGCATGTTTTTCAACCAAGACTGCCGCAATTGCACGAACCAATTTGAGGTGCAGATAAATCAAGAAGCTGAGTATCGCGGAAAAGAAGCACCACACCGAAAAAAAGGCTTCGGTGTAAAACCAGTAAGCCACGACAAAAAGTAGCAGCGTCAGGATGCCAAATATATTGATGAACCTGTGACTCGAAAAAAATGCGCTGACACAGGTTGCGGCAACATACAGTGCCAATATGACGGGTTTGTGGAAGTGCGGAAAAATGTACACAACATGACCATGAATTTCAGACGTGATCTGAAACCTGGCGATAAAGTAAAGCAGATAAAGACCAACTCCGCCGCCGATGTAGCGAAATACCAGTATTACCTTGCTTCGCCATGGCACAGATTCCACCAAACCGATTGCAAAGGGGATATACACGGGCCACAGTACATGCGAGAACAGCGTAAAGAGGTAAGTCATGCTGACATTCAGCACCCGCGCTTGGTGGTGGAATGACAGCCAAAGCATCCCTTCTATGAGCTGCTGTATCCCGAACAAAAGCGGAATCATCGCAAACGGAATTTCAGCCTTGCGACGCGCCATTTTGACGGTGAACACACCAAATACCGATAATGAAATCCCCGCTATAAAACTAGCGGTTGCTGAAAAACACATTGCGGACAATTCCTCTCTTGATCTCAGGACACACTCATTTACGCGTCATGCGGGAATCCAGTTATTGAAAAGTCCCCGCATATCGGGTCAGCATCGAGGTTTTTCCGCTACGAGGCACGAAACAAGTGAGCAATCTCCCTCCCCGCCAAGGGTAGAATCTCCCCATCCCCTCACCAACTCTCCCCTTGAAGGGGCGAGAGAGATAGTCCCTTCCCCTTTTAGTATGAGGGTGGGTTCGGCTGGGGTAAATCACATAGAACCTTTATCTTTTTATCACAAGCCGCCCTACCCCATCCGACTATTCTTTAGCCAAGCGAGCAGCGGCCCTTTTATACGCGGCTGCGCGAGGATTGCCGTGTTTATGGTAATCCTTGGCCACGATTTGGTAAGATTTTGTTTTCAGTAGAAGATCTGCGATATTGGGGCTGCTCACGCTACCGACCAGCGCGGGTATCCTCAGGGTGATTCCATTGTCGATATGGTCTGGATTATGGCGGGACAACGCGGGTCTGTTTTCCGCATAGATCACTGGCCACCATAAGGGATCGCCCAATTGGGTCGTCGCAATTCCCCATAACGTATCACCAAGTGACACAGCAACGGAAGTCGCCGCAGCCGTCGGCGTGGTTTCGGGTACGACAGGTTCGGCGAGGACGATTGCGGGCGCGCTGGCAACGGGCGTTGGATCGGCCTGCACCATGACGGTTTTAGCCGTTGACATCACGGGTACCACGACGGGCACATCCTGAGTCGTTATCCAATTCTGAGTCCGCATACCCAGCAAAATCAACAGCAAGATCAGCAACACCAGCAAAATCCACGCACCCGTTCGGGTACGCCATGCGGTTTTGTCTGGCGTAAGTTCTCGAATTCGTAGCTGACGGAAAGGCGCGTTGACCGCAAAACGCAAGGCGTTATAGGCGCGAAAATGCACACGCGTATGCGCGGGTATCGTTAACGGTACGCCAGAATTGGGGTCACGGCCCGCTTGTTCATCGATATGCGTGGTATGAAAACGCCCAAAGTGATACAGCGGAATCTCACCGCCCGCCTCTAATTCCTTGCTCAGGGTCTTGGCGAATTGGTGAATAAAAGCATCTGCTTCGATACGACTGACTTTGGCACGCTTTGCCACCAGCTCCGTAAATTCGGGGAGTGCGATCTTATTGTCGTCGCTCATGATGGCGCACCTGCTTCGTCCAATTCAATATCGTAAACTTCTCCCCGCAGCAACGTTCCCGTGCGAAACACAGGTACGCGCCGTTTGGGGAACATCGCAAAATCTTCACTGCTAGGCCGATACCCGCGATGCCTCTGGTACGTCGCTGTGTCGAAAGTGCCAAGGTGCGGGATAGTGACCGCGTGCCCGACCTGAAGCAAGTTGCGAATCTCCCGCAATGTTGCCTTCAGCAACCGCTGCGACAACGTGTTCGATATGCCCAACTCCTTGGCAATTTTTTCAATAAGGTCAGATTGATCCATGATGTGTGCTCCATAAAATGTGATGCGCGGGTTTCAGCAACATTTACCCGCATCCGCGCAATGTTGCTTGATACGGACGGTCACTTTAGGGGAACTACTCGTTGGGATCTGTACGTTTCCGCACATTTATCACTTGCAAATTTTGTAGACCAGCATTGGAATTAAAGAGACGGTTCTGTGGCTCGATCTAAGCGGACTTTGATAAAAACATGTTAAAACTTAGCTGTTCTGTTCTAACTACACATACTCAAAGTGCGTGTTAGGGGGTATATTGCGCGTCAAAAGTGTACGAAGAATGATTTGTCTTTTGTACTGCCCTCAAGTATGCAATCACACGTGAATAGAATGCGGATAGAAAACCATATTTCATTAGATCGACAGTTTTCACCTGTCCCCAAAACTCAAGAAGATGCAGCAAGTGATGAGATACTTTTGGGTTGGGGGCATGTCAAACCAAAGACTTGGGATGATATGGATCGCGAATTTCGTTGTGTCATTCTGGCGGAAGCAGGTGCGGGCAAGACCGAGGAATTACGGCAACATGCGAGTGTATTGGCGAGTCTTGGGAAGCCGTCCTTCTTCATTCGTATCGAGGATATCGAGTCCGATTTCTATAAGGCATTTGAGATAGGTGAAGAAGCCCAATTTCAGACATGGTTGCAATCAACGGAGGAGGCATGGTTTTTCCTAAATTCTGTCGATGAGGCACGACTCGACAATCCGAGAGTCTTCGAGAAAGCATTGCGCTGTTTTGCCAAAGGAATAAAAGATGGTGCGCACAGGGCGCACATCTACCTATCCAGTCGCCCCTTCGCATGGCGTCCAAAGGAAGATCGAAGGTTATTGGATGAGATCCTGTTTCTTGCACACCACTTGGCGAAGAAGACAAACGGTCTGAACCTGAAAGTGCGCTCACAATTTACACTTTGCGCCACTTGGATGTAGAAAGAATTCGACGCTTTTGCGTGGCTCGTGAAGCCCAAAATATCGACCAGCTGTTGCACGAAATTGAGCGTTCCAAACTTTGGAGTCTGGCAGAGTGCCCATTTGATCTTGAAGCTATTCTGACCAAATGGACTGAAGATAACGCCCTTGGCGGTCGACTCGAGCTGCTTCGCCACAATATCGACAAGCGACTACGCGACGACCACAACAGTGACCGAGCACAGCGTCAGCCTCTGAATCTTGAGCAAGCAAGAGAAGGCGCACGTCGTTTGGCAGCTGCCGTTGTGTTGACTGGTCAAGCAGGCCTCAATGTACCCGATGCTGTATCGCTTAAACCTGGTATCGAAGCAGAGTCCGTCCTCGCTGATTGGAATCCAAAGGATGTGCGCGCCCTATTGGAACGAGGCATCTTCAACGACATCATATATGGAGCAGTGCGTTTTCGACATCGGGAGGTGCGCGAACTGCTCGCCGCTGAGTGGTTCGACGGGTTGCTGAAGTCGGGCAACAGTCGCTATTCGGTCGAGGCTCTATTTTTCCGTGAGATATATGACGAAAAAATTGTAACTCCTCGGCTTCGACCGATTTTGCCATGGTTTATCTTGTTCGATGATGAAACCCGTCGAAGAGCACTGGAAATTCACCCTGAGATTGCAGTTGAAGGAGGAGATCCGTCCCAACTACCTTTGATGGAAAGGCAGAGGATTCTGGTAGACATCACACGTCGGATCGTTTCGAATGAAGATGACCGCTCCGCACGAGATAACAGCGCAATTGCACGTATCGCGAGTTTAGACCTAACGGAGGACACGCAGCGGCTTATCAACGAATACGGCGACAATAACGATGCCATCTTCTTTCTGGGTAGGTTGGTTTGGCAGGGAAAAATGGCAAGTTGCGTAGCCCCTTTTCTTGCCATTGTGATAGATAGTTCACGAGGTATCTATGCTAGGGTAGCCTCTGCCCGCGCAGTGATGACTTGCGGCACTGTAGAACAAAAACAAAATTTATGGAAAAGACTTAATGAAAGTGATGCCAAGATTCCACGAGAATTACTCGCGGAGTTGGTTGAAGAAGCGGTGCCAGATAGAAACAACATCGCCCAGCTGATCATCGCACTGGGTAAGCTGCCGCCTTATGAACGATACAAGGGTACAGGCCTAAGCCGCACGCTTCATGAATTTGTAGACCGTTTGCCTATTGTCGACGATCAACAGCTCATCACCCATCTTCTTGATGAGCTGCATACCTATCTCAATAAACCGCCCTATATCGAGCAACGAGACTGCCGTATTTCGAAGGAATACGCATGGCTACTAAGTTTCGCTACGCATGCAGTAGAACAGCAGGTTATAGCTCGAAGCACGGTAGCACTGGGAGTTATGAGCTTGTCCATTTTATTGAAGGTGCCTGCTTTACGCTTTTGGTCGGGTAGTGATTCTTACGAACATAAAGATAATTTGCGGATACTCGTCCCTAGTTGGCCAGAACTTAATGATGCTCTTTATTGGGCCAGCATCGAGCAGGCACGGGCCACCAAGGCGGAAAAATCTGGTGAAACACTGACCGATGATTGGTCTGTTTCGTGGCTTGAGCATTATTGGGCATTCGATACTGCAAGCCTGCCAAGGCTGCTCGGCTACATGCGCTCGCGCGAGTCTCAGGATGACAGGCTGGTCGCACTCAGCACAGCGTTTAGGGTCTTTGTACAAGCGGAAAGACCGACACATATTCTGAATAATCTGCAAAATTCCGTGTCCGATGATTCCGTCTTGCGACATCGGTTAGAGATTTTGCTCAATCCGCCTGTTTCCGAGATGATGCAAAGACTCGAAGAAGAGCGTGCAGAATATTTACAAAAGCAGAATGAGGAGAAGATGCGAGAAAAGCAGGCTCGCGACACGTGGATATCAGAGTTGCGCGCTAATCCAGATCGAGTTCGCAATCCACCGAATTTGAAGCCAGACGAATGGATAGGCGATCAATATTGGTTGATGCATAATTTACACGGCAATGGCTCAACATCGAACTACACGAATTGGCAAGCACTTATTCCTGATTTCGGTGAAGCCGTTGCTCATGCGTATCGAGATGCAGCTGTCAACCATTGGCGTTGTTATGAGCCGACCCTGCAATCAGAAGGTGTTATAAGAGATAACCAAACACCGTATTCATTGATATTCGCTATGGCTGGACTTGAAATAGAAGCAGCTGAGACGGCAGACTTTCCACACAACCTGAACGAATCACAGGTACTTCACGCGTTGCGGTATATCACTTGGGAACTTAATGGGTTTCCCAGTTGGTTTGAACGTATGTATCAGGCCTTTCCAGCGGTAGTCGAACAGGCCGTATTTCAGGAACTATTCTGGGAACTGGAGAATACAGAGCTGGGAAAACCAATGCACTACATGCTGAGTGATGTGTTTTATCATGCGCCTTGGCTTCATCATGCAATTGCACCAGCTTTACAGGAATGGCTAGAAGCCAATCCCAGACACATCAATACCAACCGACACTATTGCTTGCAGATATTGGCCAATGGCGGAACCGCCCCAGCCATTCTGGCGGCACTGGCTAGCCGACAGATAACGCAGTCCAGTGATCTGGACAACGCTCCGTGGTGGTACGCGCTTCGTGTCGATTGCGATCCAGAAAATGGTATCCCTGAAGTCGAACAGTGGCTGTCAGGTCTCGATGAAATGGCTGCAACGCGCGCCGCCCAAACTTTCGTCATGGCACTGATGGGAGGTAGTCATGTGAGAGATGGTGGTCTAAATATTGGTCGTTTCCGCACAGCTGAACATCTGAAATCGCTCTATGTCCTGATGCACCGATACATTCGAATAAAAGAGGACATCAATCGTACGAACGGAGGTGTGCACGCCCCAAATCTGCGCGACGATGCGCAGGATGCGCGCAACAGACTGTTTAGCCTCCTATCGGAAATTCCTGGCAAAGCGAGCTATACGGCTCTCAAGCAGCTAATCCACGAACACCCCGATACTGATTATCGCCCTCGGATGTCCAAACGCGCCTACAAACGAGCCGAAGAGGATGGCGACTTGGAGCCTTGGACAGCTGAGCAGCTCAGCAATTCTCAATTCAAAAATGCTTGATATGCAAACGGGCCCCAAAGGGGTACAAAGTGGTTGTGGCATAAATTAAGGAGAATATCTTGACCTCCCCGACCGTTACGAATTTCAAATTTAGCAGC
>JAQTYN010000001.1 GCA_028688275.1 Gallionella sp.
CTGCTCGCAGGACTCTGGGTTTTCCTCTCTATGCTCGAAATCATGCAAAACTACGACCCAAACGAGTTGGAGGAACTGAAAACATCCGCCATGAAATTCTTCGGCGGACTTGTGTAGATACTTATGCTTAAGCGGGAGGGGGCGCGATACTCATTTACCCATACCGTAAACCTGCCTCATGTGAAAACCGATAGGGTAATCGCCACGGATTACAAAACTATGCCAAATATCCTGTGGGATCTGCCACACCTGCGGTGGCGAAACCCGCGCTGCGTAATCGGCAGGAATCGCATTTGCCACACGCTTTACCGTCTAAATCGGCTTGATAACAGGATACCGTTTCGGCATAGTTCACACCTAATGCCGTGCCTTGTTGAATGATTTCAGCTTTGGATAGGTGCAGCAAGGGCGCGTGCAAGGTGAGAGGATGTCCTTCGACGGCAGCCTTAGTTGCCAGATTTGCCATGGCTTCAAAGGCGGCGATGTAATCAGGGCGGCAGTCTGGGTAGCCTGAATAATCGACGGCATTCACGCCGATGAAAATATCCTGCGCTTGTAAGACTTCCGCCCATGCCAGAGCCAGCGACAACATGATGGTGTTGCGCGCAGGGACGTAGGTGAGGGGAATGCCTGTGGTTTGCTGTTGCGGCACGGCGATGGCGTTGTCGGTCAGTGCCGAGCCGCCAAAGCTGGTCAAATCAATGTGAATCACGCGATGTTCATGTGCGCCCAAGCTTATCGCAACGCGCTGTGCGGCAGCGAGTTCGGCATGATGGCGTTGGCCATAATCGACGCTCAAGGCGTAGCAGGTGAATCCCTGACGATGCGCCATCGCCAAAACAGTGGCGGAATCGAGTCCGCCAGATAACAATACCACCGCGTTTTTCATACTTGAGTGCCTCTAAAAATTCAAAGTTCTAAGCAAGACAAGGCGCGAACGAAAAATTGCGACGCGGCATATAGGTAATATGTAAGGAGTAATTTTTCGTGAGCAACGCCGTATTGCGACGAAATTTGGGTTTTGAGAGGTGCTCACTTATTTTCCTACCGCATTGTCCCACAAAATTTTATGTAATTGCACTTGCAGCCGCACCGCCAAACGGTCGCGCAAAATCCATTCTGCCAATTGCGTGGCATCCAGTCCACCATGAGTGGGAGACATCAGCACAGGGCATTTTTCGGCGAGTTGGTATTCCGTCATGATCTGTTTTGCCCATGCGTAATCATCCGCATCACACAACACAAATTTGATTTCATCGTGCGGGGTCAATAAGGCTAAATTTTCCCAACGATTTTTGGAAACTTCGCCCGACCCTGGGGTTTTAATATCCACCACACGCATCACGCGATGATCCACTGCCGCAATATCCAGCGCGCCGCCTGTTTCCAGCGAAACTTGATAACCCGCGTCACATAATGCTTGTAGCAACAATAAACAGTTTTTTTGAGCCAAAGGCTCACCACCTGTGACGGTGACATATTGCGGATGATATTGGGATACTTGGGAAAGAATATTGGACAGATTTTGTGTCTGCCCCCCTGTGAAAGCGTAGGCGGTATCACAGTAGGTGCAGCGCAGCGGGCAGCCCGTTAGACGAATAAAGACCGTGGGCAACCCTACTCGGCTGGTTTCACCTTGTAGGGAGTAAAAAATCTCGGTGATGCGCAATTGCGCGACACGATACGGCATAAGAAACTAACGAAGGGTCGCAAGCTGTTTTTGCGCTTTCGCAGCAGCATCGCTTTTCGGATATTTCTTAATGAGTTGCTTTAAAGTATTTTTGGCAGCGGCTGTTTCTTTTAGTGCCTGCTGACAACTTGCCATATTCAGCAATACCTCTGGGCTTCGGGGTGTCTCTGGAAAATCCTTCAGGAAATTTTGATAAACCAGCAGCGCACTTTTAAAGTCATTGTCACCATACAGTGCATTGCCTAGGCCATAGATGGCATTGGGTATTTGTACGGATTCAGGATATTGCTTGATAAAGTCACTAAACGACCTGGTCGCATTGGCATAGCTTTTACCCTTAAGCAGAATAAAACCTCTTTCCAAGATTCTATTTTCTACAATAGGGTCAAAAGTGTCGGAAGTGGCTGCCACAGCGTCAGGTGTGGTACCTGTTGCTGGAAGTGCGGCTGCATTTCCGTCTGATGCCGACGGAATCATCCCGCTGGATTCAATACGGCGTAAGCGGGTGTCTAAATCAATGTAGAAATCTTTCTCACGCTTTTCGGCACTTTGCAGGCCATGCGCAAGCTCTTCATTTTGTCCGCGTAACGTGCGGTTTTCCTTGGACAGAGCCTCGATTTGCGTTTGCAAATCTAAAATGGCTTGTGTTTGTTGTTTATGGCGATCTTGAGCAAGTGAGTCTGAACGTTCAAGGTTCGTCTGAACTTGTTGAATATGGTTTCGAGCTTCGTCGTCCGAAAACAGCCCCGCTTGAGCGGGGCTGATGCAGCACAAAGCCAATAAAATAAAGGCGTGCTTTAGCATAACAATTACTTGTAGATCATGTCTGAGCGACGATTTTGTGACCATGCTTCTTCATTATGACCCACCGCTTTTGGCTTTTCTTCGCCCAAGCTTGCTGCATCGACTTGATCGGATTTTGCGCCACCTAGCTCTAACATCTTCTTCACGCCATCGGCACGGCGTTGACCCAAGCTCAAATTGTATTCATTGCTACCGCGTTCATCCGCATTGCCTTCAACGTGCATTTTAACGTTAGCATGATCAGCCAAGTATTTTGCATGTGCTTGAACGGCTGGTTTATCCGCATCTTGAATTGCATCCACATCGAATGGGTAGTAAACGCTCGTGGCTTCTTTTGGCAACATATTGCGTGCAGCAGCTTCATCCGCTGCCTTTTTAGCGGCCGCAGCAGCTTCATCCGCTGCTTTTTTAGCGGCAGCTTCATCCGCTGCTTTTTGAGCTGCTTTACGTGCGGCTTCTTCTTCTGCCGCTTTTTTTGCTGCAGCATCGGCTGCACTGGTGTCAACTGGTGGTACTGGTTTAGGTGGGTTAGGAGCACATGCTGCTAACAAGGATAACAATAGACCACTTATTACAATTTTCTTCATGCTACATCTCCTTATGTTTGATTTAAATTCTAACGTCGGGTTTCCCACACAGGTTCACGCGCATCGCCGCTTTGTGTAAACATTTGCTGCTTGACGCGACCATCACTTGAAACGGTTGCTAATATACCACGACCTCTGCCTTCACTGGCAAAAAGGATAAGTTTTCCGTTGGGGGCAAAGCTGGGTTTTTTCTCCCAGCCACCCTCGGTGAGTATGGTCATTTGTCCTGTTTGAAAATCCTGTGTGGTAATGTAAAACTTGCCATTGACGCGGTGGGTGAAAACGAAACTTTTACCGTCTGGGCTGTAGCGGGGCGAAAAGTTTGCACCTTCGCCAAAGGTCAGTCGCGTTGCCGTCCCCCCTTGCGCTGACATTTGATAAATTTGCGCGCTGCCTCCGCGATCCGACGTAAAGATCAAAGATTGTCCATCGGGTGAAAAGTTGGGTTCGGTATCGATGGCATCACTAAAACTAATACGCTGTATCCCGCTACCATCGGGTCGCATTGTGTAAATTTGTGAGCCATGATCCCGCGTCAAAACCACTGCCAATTGTCGACCATCGGGTGACCATGCAGGCGCACTGTTGCTACCTGGGAAGTTCGCGACCAAGACGCGTTGTTGCGTCAGAAGTGATTGTACATACACGGCTGCGTGACCGTTTTCAAAGCTCACATAAGCTAAGTGACTCCCATCTGGCGACCATGCTGGCGACATCATTGGACTGCTTCGCGCCAATACAAGCTGTTCGTTATAGCCATCACTGTCCGCGACCAGTAGGCGAAAGTTTGAGCCTAAACGATTGATATAGGCAAAACGACTACCAAATATGCCTTTGCTACCTGTTAAATTCTCATAAATCAAGTCCGCAATATGGTGGCCAATGGCACGTGCTTGTCCTGCATTGACAGTAGATACTTCCGCGATGGCTTGGCGTTGCTTGACAATATCAAGTAGAAAAAACTGCGCTTCAACACGCCCAGTGGGCAACGTATTGATTTTACCCAATCCGAGTGCATCCACGCCCCGTTCGCGCCAACGAGGAAAGCTCACGGTGGCGGGTGTATTGGCGGGCTCATCTCGTGCATCAATCAAGCGAAAGAGACCGCAACGCATCAAGTCGCCACGCACTACCTCGTTGATTTCGCTTGCAAGTGCGGTATCGCCGCCAAAAGGAGCAATAGCGATCGGGATTTGGTTTTCACCCGCACCGATGATTTCAATATCCAACACCGCCGCCGCCATGCCCGCTTGCAACAGCATGACCACGCCCAACAGCATTCTTAGCAACATAACATGTCCTTATTCAATGGGTTTGAAGACTAATTTTAACTCGCGAAATTGACCGAATAGTTCATTATTGGGCGGCAAAGGTAAGGGTTGCGCCTTGAAAATAGCGCGCTCCACTGCATTTGCATACCCCGCATGGCTTGATCTTGCCAAGCGTACCGTCATCACTGAACCATCTGGCAGCAGCGTTACCAAAAATTCAACCCGCGCATTTTCTGGTACATCGGGCGGCATCACAATATCACGCTTAATCTTGGCTTTAATTTTACCAACGTACTCTGCCAACAGACGATCGGCTTCCGTTGCTTTTACGGCATCTGCCAGTCTAAGTTGCTGCCCGACTCGGCCACCGCCTCTCGTCGTATTTGTATTGCCGCCTTCAATACCATAGCGTTCCAATAGCGATTGTGGATTTTTCCGACTGGACTCGACGGATTTCTGAGCAGTATGCGTAGGCTTCGCATCATGCTTTTGCGGCACGGGGATGGGCTTGGGCGGTTTTTTTTCTGGCACGACAATATCAGGTTTTACCATCTCGACGGGAGGCTGGGGGGGCGGCTCTACTAACGCGGGTGCAGCGTCAGGTGCAACCGTCTCAGGTGACATGCCGCCTGTTGGCACGCCTACTGGCATCGGCAACGCATCCCATAACTCGACACTCATGGCTTCCATCGGCTGTTTGGTTTGCCAGCTCAAGCCAAAATACAATACAGCAAAGAATACGCCATGCACCAGCAACGCCAGCACGCCTGCCGAAAACTGATAAGGTTCGCGGTAGGAGACTGCGGTCATTTTGCGTCCATTTGAGTCAGCAACCCAACCTTCTTCACGTTGCCTTCTTTCAGCACTGCCATGACGTTCATCACTTCTTCATAGCGCACGTTTTTATCTGCTGCGATGACCACAGATTGATCGGCTTGTGCCGCTTGCCGCAGTTGAATCTCTTTCAATAAATTAGGCAGCGCGACGTTCCACTCTTGATCGCTTTGTCCCGTATCCCGCAAGGTCAAAGTCGAATCTTTCTTGATGGTCACCACCAGTGGGGGAATGGCGGCGGCAGGCGCGGCGGATTTATTGACGCTGGGCAAATCAATTTGTCCAGGATTCATCATCGGCGCGGTCACCATAAAGATCACCAGCAAGACCAACATCACGTCGATGTAAGGCACGACATTGATTTGGCTCATTAACGATTGAGAGCCACGACGATTCGTTCTCATGGTTGACGTTGCAGCACGTTAGAAAATTCTTCGGTGAAACTTTCAAAGCGTGAGGATAAACGATTGATGTCATAGGCATAGCGGTTGTATGCCACCACCGCAGGAATCGCAGCAAATAAGCCCATCGCCGTAGCCACCAAGGCTTCTGCTATCCCTGGTGCGACATGCGCGAGCGTCGCTTGCCCCACATTGGCCAAGCCACGAAACGCATTCATAATGCCCCACACCGTGCCGAACAGCCCCACATACGGACTAACCGAACCGACTGACGCTAGAAACGACAAATGCGATTCTAGTCTGTCCATTTCACGTTGGTAGGTTGCCCGCATGGCGCGGCGCGTGCCGTCCATCAACGCACTGCTATTGATCCCAGGCTGTTTCTTCAATTTAGCAAACTCTACCGCTCCCGCCAAAAAGATGCGTTCCAACGCGCCTTGATTGCTGACTTGACCTGCACTGACTTGTTTGTACAAATCATTCAAATTCGGACTATTCCAAAATGCCGCTTCAAACTTATCTGTCAACTTGAGTTCGCGGCGTAAGGTAAACAATTTTTGGAAAATGTAGCCCCACGACATCATGGAAACGAATAACAATAGACCCATGACCAACTGCACCAGCACACTGGCAGTGAGAATCAGATGAACAAACGATAAATCCTGCGTTACTTGCATGACAAACCTTTCTTTTTCAATGCGTTAAATCGTGCGCAAGGCACGCACTTCCTCAACCGCTACGCCTACTTTGAGCGCGATGGTTGCATCATCCAAAACATCCAGCAACGAACGAGCGATGTTTATTTTTTCCGCTAAACGACCTTGTTCGATGCCTTGTTCTATACCTTCTTGCAAGCCCTCTTCACGTCCTTCTTGCAATCCTTGTTTTTTCGCCTTGGTCAACGCGCCGCGTTGGTCTTGAATAAAAAACAACCGCCGCTCTTGGTCATCCAACTCTTCAGGACTCATCCCTACTTTGTTGGCAATTTGAAAAGCATGTTCAATGGGACGCTCCACCGTCAGCGTTTTCGGCGCAATGTGCAGGCTGCCTGCGTTTTTAAGGAAAAAACACCATTTATCTAAAATCGTACTCAGTTCTTGTTCCGATTTATTAAATTTAGGCAACTCCACAAACACCAGCTCCAAATCATCCCGATAAATCTCCCCTTCTTTCGCCCGCAACTTAAAGCCATTTACCAACTCAGGCAGATTATCAAACATCACAAAATCGGTGATGGTAATCGCAATCACATCCGTCAATAATTCATAACCCTCACCCACGCCGAGTTGGCGCGAATAGGTTTTGCAAGCGTTATACAAAATCCGTTTTTCAAAGCCTTCGACGTTTAACACCTGCATTTCGATGATGTATTCCTTGCCGCGCTGATCTTTGGCGCGCACGTCAAGGTAAGTATCCTTCATGCCCTTGATTTCAGGTGCGAGATAGGGGTCGAGAATGCTCACCTCCGCGATGCAATACGGCGCGCTCAAACCCAAAATCGCATTCAGCAAGCTGATTAAAATATCGCCACTCTCAGCAGAACCGAAGATGCGTTTAAAGGCAAAATCAGTTTTAGGGTTTAGAAATTGCATGATTAAACTCCTTATTTTTCAAAAAGATGCGCCTGTCAGCACAGCCTACGCGCTCACCTTTGTAAAATGAGAAAGGTGAAACAAGCCGTCGCACACGCTCATTCCCCCAACCACTTCCCACGCAACACCTCAGGAATACGCACAGGTTTAAAGGTTTCCTTTTCCACGCACACCAGTTGCACTTCGCCTTCGGTCAGCACCACGCCGTCGCGGCGCACGGTTTGCAATAACACCAACTGGCTGCGTCCTGTGGATTTGATCTGGGCGGTGACTTCCAGCCAATCATCCAACAGCGCGGGTTTTAAATAGTCCAACTGAATCGAGCGCACCACAAACAACAGCCCAAACGTAGTCATCAACCCCGCATTGCTATACCCGCAACTCCGCAACCACTCCGTGCGCGCCCGCTCCATAAAATTCACATAGCTGGCGTGATACACCACCCCGCCCGCGTCAGTATCTTGAAAATAAACCCGTATCGGCAGGTTGAAAATAGGAGAATCGCTCATCAGAGTGGGCTTGTTAAATTAGCGGCGGGCATTTTAACCTAGATTGAGGATAAGACTGCCATTCCAATGCGGATGAAGTTCTCGATAACACGACGATCAGATCGCTAAACCGCGTCAATCACGTTGATGCCAAGTGTATCTACAAAAATCGCTTGTCCAGTACAATTAACGCATCCACAATCATCGTCATAGAGACGAAATACAGATGGCACGAAGAGAGGCGACTCAAGAATCTGGACAAGCATCTCTTGGGTTTTTTGGCTGCCGATTTGGTTTGGGAAAGCCCATATTGTTGGGTAATCGAATCCGATGCCAGTGCGTTGATGCGCGCCACACTGAATAAACGACGGGCAGGGTGACCGCTGGGCAGCGGGAATAAAGAACAAGTCTCGGTGCGCTTTAATACCGAGGTGTTAGCCGCTTTTCGTGCGTCAGGCGCAGGCTGGCAAACGCGGATGAATGCCGCACTGGCAGATTGGCTGAAATCGCATTCGCCAGAGGCGTTGCGGGGAGAGTTCGCGCAACAATTCACCATTGTGAGTAGGTACTTGTCGTTATTTCTGGCACGGATGACGTGCTTGTAAAAAACACGATTTTTGAAAACAAACTATGGGCATTACCTGTCAAGATCATGCGACAATTAGCATCTGATTATTAGATACATTTGGTGTCTATTTTACGTTAGACCAATTCCAAGGATTTGCGAAAGGAAAAGCCCATGAGGTTTATTGCACTAGACGTTGAGACTGCAAACCCAGATATGTCTAGCATTTGCCAGATTGGCATCGTCCATTTCGAGGACGGGAAACCTGTGGACACATGGTCATCACTTGTCGATCCTCAGGATTACTTCGACGGCATGAATGTATCCATCCACGGAATCGATGAAGAAGATGTGCGCGGGGCACCGACTTTCAAGCAAATTTCCGCAGAGATCAATCGGCGTATTAGTGGGCAGGTGGTCGCCATCCACACAGCCTTTGACAGGAATGCAATCACTCAAGCCGCATCTCGCCACAGCACGACACCCCCTGAGTGCTTTTGGCTCAATACGGCAAGCGTCGCACGCCGCACATGGCCCGAGGTAGCTCAACGAGGCTATGGTCTAGCACCGCTTGCCGTGAAACTCGGAATCGAATTTAAACACCATAATGCAGCGGAGGATGCCCGTGCAGCAGGCATAATTCTCGTCCGTGCCATGACCGAGATAGGGCTTGATTTGGCGGGCTTGATGGAGCGAGTGCAACACCCAATCAACAGCAGTCGCGTGGCGCAAAACGGCAACCCAGAAGGTCTGCTTTACGGCGAGGTCGTGGCCTTCACTGGCGCACTAATTATTCCTCGGCACGAAGCCGCCGCCTTAGCTGCACGTGCTGGATGCGAAATAACCGATGGGGTCACCAAGCACACCACGCTTCTTGTTGTCGGCGACCAAGATATACGTCTGTTGAACGGTCACGAAAAAAGTAGTAAGCACCGCAAGGCTGAGGAATTGATTGCAAAAGGGAAGCATATCCGAATACTCACAGAGACTGATTTTCTTTCCATGGTGGCTCAGTGATGATGTCTGGTTTTGTTCAGGTGGACTGCCACATTTTCTACACTGTTTATTGGCCGCAAATCAAGAGTGACGTAGAGGCCATGGAGAGCAACTGGGAAGATGCCAAGAAAGGTGTACGCCCGATTGTCATTAAATGGGGATACAAAGACGAAAACTCTGAAGAAAAAATCATTCTCGCCATCAGCAAATCTGATGGTACTGGAGACGAACACTGGGTAGTCGAAAGCCTAATAGCAAAGACTTGAAGGTTGGCTAACTATAAACATTGGCAGCTCATGCAATCACTCATCCAGTTTAACCCTATGCTTAAGCGAGACTGCGCAAAAGAGACCGTGAAAGTATTCCGAAATTTCGTAAAAAAATTGTATTTCGGCGACCATAAATCAATAACTTACAGATCATTTATTGCACTTTCTAGTGATTTTGATGAATACTTTCACAGCCTCAAAAGCACGCAGCCCCTTAGATCCACATACATGCAACCCCAGAGAGGCGATCACGCTACGGTTACCGCCACTCGCAGTGATAAAACGAAAACTGTCAACATTTACCACACTGGAGGTCAACGTGAGTACAAACTTAGAAGTCCTAGAAGCCGAAGTCATGCAGTTAGCTCCAATCGAACGATCGCATCTGCTTGAGCGGCTGATTGCCAGTCTTGATTTAGATCCCGAAGTCGAGGAAGCGTGGGAGCGAGAAGCGGATCGAAGAGAAGCCGAAATAAAATCTGGTTTAATTACCGCAGTGTCAGGGCAGGAAGCTATCGCGCGGCTTCGGGCAAGACTTAGGCAATGACTTACTCGCTCCACCCGAGGGCTGAGCAAGATGTTGCTGATGCTTTGGATTTTTACAGTGAACACGCCGGCACAGTAGTCGCTGAGCGTTTTATTGAAGAATTCGAGCGTGTCGCCAAGCTTGTAGTCGAACACCCCAACATCGGGACGCCAACGACGAGCGGACGAAGAGCTTTCCCTCTGAGGATTTTTCCCTACTCAGTCGTATATCGAAATCTCGAAAGTAGCATTCTCATCCTGATCGTGCGCCATCAGCACAGGAAGCCCAGAAGATAGGTATGCAACTCTTGTTTCAAAAAGAAGAGGAGATTGGTTGAAATTGCATTCATTGTGGGTTCGGATTGCCTACGGCTCATCCATCTTACGCATTTTATGAGGCACATCCCATCACAAAAACTGGGGAGTAAGCTGACCATAACGCATACGTCATCACTATGACGCTCCCTGCAACGCTGACTGACGCAGCCATACCGCCACGATGCTCATGCTTGGTAAACCAAGTTGCCAATACCAATAGCGGAAAAAGAACAACCCAGCGGTAGTAGGCAAATAAAATCAACGTTTGTAAAGGCAAGTTTGCACCAAAATACTCAAACAAGTCGGCAAACGCTGGCACGCCGTAGAGTACAAAAAAACAAGTAATGAACGATAAAAAGAGACCAAACAGCAACCAATATTTTTCTGTTTCTGCGACGGATGGGCTGTCCTTGTCGTTAAATGTCCAGAAGAAAAAGGTAGCGGGAATAAAAAATAGGGTTGTGACCGTAAAAGCAGCCTGAAAAATTGATCTATCCACTCCACTGTTGGTCATCTCCCCACAAGCATTACATTCCAGAAAATGCCCCAATAACCCCAGATTTATTATTACGCAGATGGCAGCCACAGCCGCCAATGCAATCGAAGCCAGCAAGGCATTTCGCCAACCTCGAGGCTGTTTAGCAAACCAGCGAATCACCCACACGGTGAGTAATACCTGCACAAGGGAGTTTAAATTCAAAGGAATAACGCAGAATTCCATATTGCTGACCTCTATTTTTAACCAACGTGTAAGGCGGATTCGCCGAAAGCAATCCGCTATTTTTCCTTCAAAATAGGTGGGTTGCTGCGCGAAACCACCCTACGCCTCCCCAAACAACCCCACTTGCCCCACGCCATTTTCCGCCACTTGCAAACCAAAATGCCGATAGGCATGAGCCGTTGCCATGCGTCCGCGTGGGGTGCGTTGTAGATAGCCTTGTTGGATGAGATACGGTTCGAGGACTTCTTCGATGGTGTCGCGTTCTTCGCCGATGGCGGCGGCTAAGTTATCGACTCCGACGGGGCCGCCCATAAAGTGTTCGATGATGGTGAGGAGCAAGCGTCTGTCCATTACGTCCAAGCCTTGGGCATCCACATCCAACATAATCAGCGCGGCATCGGCGACTTCGCGGGTGGCGATGCCGTTGGCTTTGACATCGGCAAAGTCGCGCACGCGGCGCAATAAGCGGTTGGCGATGCGGGGCGTGCCGCGTGAGCGTTTGGCAATTTCTAGTGCGCCATCATCCGACAAATCCATTTCCAATAATCGGGCGGAGCGCAGCACGATGCGCTGCAATTCTTCGGGGGTGTAGAACACCAGTCGTGAGACGATGCCGAAGCGGTCGCGCAACGGGTTGGTGAGCATCCCCGCTCGCGTGGTTGCGCCGACGAGGGTGAACGGCGGCAAGTCGAGTTTCACCGAACGGGCAGCGGGACCTTCGCCGATCATAATGTCGATTTGGTAATCTTCCAGCGCGGGGTAGAGAATTTCTTCTACCACGGGCGAGAGGCGGTGGATTTCGTCGATAAACAGCACGTCGTGCGGTTCGAGGTTGGTGAGCAACGCGGCTAAATCGCCCGCCCGCTCTAGCACGGGCCCTGACGTGTGGCGTAAATTTACCCCCATTTCGCGAGCGATAATTTGCGCCAAAGTGGTTTTGCCCAAGCCTGGCGGGCCGAATAATAAGACGTGATCCAAAGGTTCTTGGCGACGTTTGGCTGCGGTGATAAAAATTTCCAATTGCCCGCGAATTTTTTCTTGCCCGACGTATTCGTCTAATTGTTTTGGGCGCAAGGCGCGTTCCAAGGCTTCTTCGTGTTTGGACACGGGGGCGGCGGTGACCAGTCGCGGCGCGGCGGTCAGGGAATCGTGATGGATCATGGTGTTTTGGGATAATTAACGTGTGGTTGCAACCATTGCACAAACTCCCTCGACCGCCTGCGGGAGAAGGTTAGGAAGAGGGCGGTTCTTTAATAGACTTGGCATTTTCCCTCTCCCCCACCCCTTCTCCCACGCGTGGGAGAGGGGAGCTGAATTAAAATTGCAGCAAATGAAAGGGTTAAATTGACAAGCGGCGCACCTACTACGCATAATCCACGCCAACTTATCAGGAATCTACCATGACATCATATTCTACTCGTTCACTCCTCCTCGCCGCCACGATTTTAGCGTTAGCAGGCTGCGGCAAATCCCCATCTGACCAAGCCGCTGCGTCGGGCGATTTAGTGGTGCGCATCGGTGCCGCCGCGCCACTGACGGGCGGGCAAGCGCATATCGGCAAAGACAATGAAAGCGGCACGCGCATGGCGATAGATGAAGCCAATGCCAAAGGCATCACGATCGGCGGGCGCAAGGTTCATTTTGAATTGATTAGCGAAGACGATCAAGCCGATCCCAAAACCGCCACCATCGTGGCGCAAAAGTTGGTGGATGCGGGTGTGAAAGGTGTGATTGGGCATCTCAATTCGGGTACAACCATCCCCGCCGCGAAAATTTACAGCGACAACGGTATTGTGCAAATTTCCCCTTCCGCCACCGCCGTCAGCTATACCCAACAAGGGTTTAAGAGTGCCTTTCGCGTGATGGCGAACGACGCGCAGCAAGGCTTGGTGTTGGGCGAATATGCCACTAAAAACTTAGGCGGCAAACGCATCGCGGTGATTGATGACCGCACCGCTTACGGTCAAGGCTTAGCAGACGAATTTATCAAAGCTGCCAAAGCCAATGGCGCGGAAATTGTGGCGCACGAATACACCACCGACAAAGCCGCTGACTTCACCGCGATTTTGACCGTCATCAAAGGCAAACAACCTGATGTGCTGTTTTACGGCGGCATGGATCCCCAAGCGGGACCGATGGCAAAACAACTGAAATCGCTCGCGCTGAATGTGAAGTTTGTCATGGGTGACGGCGGTTATACGCCACAATTTATCAAGCTGGCGGGCGATGCGGGTGAAGGTAGTTATGCTTCTTTACCTGGCGTGCCGCTAGACAAAATGCCCGCTGGCAAAGCCTTTGAAACGCGTTTTGTGGTGAAATACCAACCTATCCAACTGTACGCACCGTATTGCTATGACGCGGTCAATGTGATGATCGCCGCGATGCAAAAAGCCAATTCCGTTGAACCCGCCAAATACTTACCCGAACTAGCCAACCTTAGCCACGACGGCGTGACCGCAAAAATTCAATTCGATGCCAAAGGTGATTTGAAAGGCGGCGCGGTCACCGTGTACCAAGTCCAACAAGGCAAATGGGTTGCAATGGCAACCTTGCAGGGCTCGGCGAAGCCCTAACTAAGTTTCAATTTAGTGGGGCGGATTTTCGCTTAGCCAATCGTTAAATGTGGTTCGATGTTTGGCTAAGGTTAGTATTGTTTCTTCCTGTCTTAATCGCGGCTTAAATAGAAGCGGCAGTTTATCAAACATGAGTTGATGCCAGCGCAGCGGATAATATAAAAATGCTTTTGTTGAGCGGGCATTGACAGGGAAGTTCAAAGCTATGACGGTACGGGGTGGAAATACGATTTTAACAAAAGTGGAAATCTTTCCCCATAACGATATTGGCGATAACATTTTGTAGAAATGATGCCCTAGTGCATGGTGTGCCGCAAGTTCTGAAAACAATAAATACTCCCCAATTTCTAGCCACGCGACATCGCATTCCTGACCACCTAATGCCTCAATCACCTCATCTGGAATATCGGCACCTAGGTTTCGCTTGGCTAAATAGAGTAGGGCGAGTGCGCAACGTCGCCAGCCGCCTGTGGAGACCGTTCCTAGGAATTTCTGCCAATCAATAGGGTGTGTTTTGACTAGAAAAGCAACATCAGCTAATGCCAGCGCGCCGAGATTAAAGTGATGCCTGATCGTCGCGTGGATGCACAAGTGTAGCAAAAGGTCTTCGCTGCAAAGGAATCTAATCTCGGTACCCGCAATCCTTCGTGATATGCTTTTCTCCCATGCTTGATACTCAAAGTCCTGCGCTGAGGGTATATCAGACTCAAGCAACTGGTAGTGCAACTCAATGCAGATGCCATCGGGGCTAGTGAGGGGTAGTAAATGTCCGAATCCATCGAGGAATGACTCAGGCAACCCCTTATACGTGGGATAAGGGGAGCGATAACCGCATCCTTGTAGCAACTCAAATGCTTTTACGGCCTCTTCCTGCTTCAGTAACAAATCCAAATCGCGCATGGGTCTGAGCGCGGGGTCAGGATAAGCAAAGCGGGCGAGATACGCGCCTTTTAAGGCAATTGAAGCAATGCCTTCTGCTTCGAGTAATTGGGTTACTTTCGCTAATTCTCTATAAACCACCAAGCTACGCAAAGCACTTTTACGATAGGCACTTTTTAAATACGTGATTACCTGTTCAGGGATAGCTTGGGCAAGATCATCGCGTTTCAGTCGATTGTGCAGCATCGCACCTAAGCGATGCTCTTTTGCAATTTTCAACAGATAATCCCAATCTTCCGCCAGCATTAGCTGGGCAGTTGTCGTCGTGGGTAATTGTGCATTGAGATGTAATGCTTCAAAAATAAATGCTTGAGCGCGTTGATGTGTTATTTCACTGCTTGCCATTGCCCGACTTCTCCTTTTTCAACTCGCACCACGCCATCAATCAATCCCGTCAATTCGTCTATTCTATGCGTGACAATCAGCACGGTCATTTGTCCGTGCAAGGTGCGAATCGCGTCTAATACCAAACGATGATTATCGGGATCCAGCGCGCTGGTGGCTTCATCTAGTATCAGCAATTGCGGACGACGCAGCAAGGCGCGCGCTAAGGCTAATCGCTGTTTTTCGCCTCCTGACAATTTCACCCCCTTTTCGCCGACTTGCGTATCTAACCCAAGCGGTAGTCGTTGCACCCAAGTCGCCAAAGCTGCTTGTGACAACGCGCGCGCAATGTCAGCCTCCTGTGCTACGGTATTTCCCCAGCTTAGATTCTCTCGAATCGTACCGTTTTGGATTTGAGTTTCTTGCGGAATATACGCGATGCTGTGCCGCCAGCCTGACAACTGGGGCAGCGGCGTACCGTTAATCAGAATTTCACCCTGCTCAGGCATCAGCAATCCACTGAGCAAATCCAGTAAGGTCGTTTTCCCCGCCCCTGATGCGCCCACAATCGCGGTGGTTTTTCGGGCGGGAATAGACAAATTCTCAATCCGAATGGGATGATGGGCATAGCGGAAAGCGACACGTGCAAGGTGCAGACCTTCAATCAGCTGTACCGAATGACTCACCGATTGCACGGGATCAACATTCGCTTCGCACGCATCTAGCAACTTTTGCCAAACGTCATAAGCGGGTAGCATGTGCAATAGTTGCTGTCGTCCATTTTGCAGTTCGGCGAGTTGCGGCAACATGCGTGCAAAAATAGCGATCATCACCAGCAAATCGGCTGCGGGAAGTTTAAACCAAGTCAATGCCGCATAGCTTACCACCGCCAGTGCCACGGCTCCCCCCACCCGATACACAGCTTGTACACGAGTACGAATCTGCTGAAACTCAAGAAACTGCTCACTGACTTGTTCGACCCGATGATTAAAACGTTGCGCGTTGCCCGCCTCTTCACCATGAATTTTGATCAGTTTCATGACCGAAATAAATTCTTGTATCTGGTTAAATAAGTCGCGGTTGGCTTGATTCAGCATCTTACCGCCTCGCTTGGCAGCATCGTCCGCCCTGTGTAGCAACGCCCACAACAACACACCCGTTGCGAGTGCAAGCAATGTCAATCCACCCGACAAGTGCAGTGCCACAGTTAGGTATGCCAGCAACATCACTGCATGAGTAAAAAAACGCAACAGGAAATATGTCCCCATGCCGATACGTTGCACTTCACTGGTGAGTACGCTTAACAATTCGCCACTGTGATGCTCCATCAGAAAACGCCAGTTTGCACGAGCAATAGCACCATATAGCTTCTTGCGCAAATGATCGCCAAAGCGCAGTTGAAGCGCATTCGATACACGATCCCGTCGCATTGCCAGTTGTGATTGAACCAAAATTAGTGCGACAAACATGAAGAGCGCGCCTTCCAGAGTCCAGTTCACACCCAATACCGCAAGCGTTGCATCAATGGGAGCCAGCCATTCTATTTTACCTCCCCCGTGTTCCATCACCCCTGCCAAAGATAGCAAAGGGAGCAGCAATAACAGCCCCGCGCCTTCGGTCAAGGCGGCAACACAATTAAGCAGTACCGCTCGCCTAATGCTAGGCGCATCAAAACGTAAAAAAGTACGTAAGTATTCTTTCATTATCAGCTTAAGGGGTAATAGAGATTTTCAGGGATACGTTTGGCCGTATATCAAGTCTGTTCTCATGTGGTTGGTGAATACCAAACCATTTGTGACACGGATGGATGGTTTGCTACCACCACAAATCCTAGGGCAAGGTAAAGTTTTAGGGCGGCGGGGTTGGTATGACTCACGTTTAACGTCAGTGAAACGTGTGCTTGTGTGGCAAGCTGTTGCAAGGCGTGTAAAACATGCGTGCCATTGCCCTGCCTTCGTGCTAGTGGCAAAAAAGCGAAGTTAATCAGATGCACTTCAATCTCGTTGATATCCATCACCACGAGTCCAACTCGCTCCCCCCATTTTTCGACTATCCAATATTGTGCATTCGGAAAAGTGCTGCGATAGCCCAGTTGCTGTGCTCGATATTGCTGCGCCAAAATCGGCAGCATCATCTCCCCCAACCCAATTAAATCATCGCGTGTCGAACGATAAAGTGTTTCCATAAACGCGCTATCGTCGTCTTGCGCGAGGCGTATAGAAAGCGGTTCGGGTAACACAGGCATCAATTTGAGCATGATGGTGCAGTTGTTTAAGAAGGAAGAAAGAGGCGCGATTTTACACCGCATTTTCATCGCAATAAGTGATGAATTATTCTCACCTAGGTGCGTAATTAAGTAGTTTCAAAAATCAATACTAAACTTATTGACACTGGCAAATACCCTCATTTAGTATGCGTGCTTCGGCGAAAGCCATTTATCCTAGGAGGCGTAAAGATGGATCCGTTTTTAGGTGAAATAAGAATGATGGGGTTTGGAGTAATCCCGCGAGGTTGGGTGCTATGCGCAGGGCAAATATTGCCTGTTAGCCAAAATCAAGCACTCTTTTCATTATTGGGTGGTCAATATGGCGGTGACGGCAGAACGACTTTTGCCTTGCCTGATTTACGTGGTCGCGTGCCTGTGTGCATGGGTTCGGCGGATGGCAGTATCAATTATGCAGTGGGCAATAAAGCGGGCGTAGAAGCTGTGACACTTACCCTTCCCCAAATGCCTGCCCATAATCACAATATGGGGGTCAATACCGCGCCAGGTACTTTTCCTGGTATCCCAGGTCACGTTTTGGCAGCAGCACCCAATAACATCTATGCCACACCCGATAGCGCGATGATTCCAATTAACCCAGCATCTGTTGTTTCCACTGGGGGAGGGCAAGGACATAGCAATATGCAGCCCTTTGCAGTGACTAACTTTTATATTGCAACGGAGGGTCTCTACCCTCCACGCGCTTAAATTCAGGGGGAAATTATGGACGGTTTTGTTGGTGAGATCCGCATATTTGCGGGTGATTACGCTCCTGATGGATGGGCGCTTTGTAATGGGCAGGCACTTTCTGTTATGGATTATCAAGTGCTATTTGCTTTGTTGGGTACCGTCTACGGTGGGGACGGTGTGAGTACGTTTAACGTGCCTGATTTTAGAGGTCGGCTGCCTGTTGGGGCGGGACAGGGTGCAGGATTAACCCCTCGTGTACTTGGGCAACAAGGTGGTACAGAGACCGTCGCATTGAATAATGCAACCATGATGCCTCCTCACTCACACGCATTGAATGTCAGCACGCGTGCGGGGGATACCAATGTACCTAGCACCACTAAAGTCATCTCAGCTGCGGCTTCTGGCAGTGGTCTCTATGACAATAGTGCGATACCTAGCCTTAAGGTTTTTGATCCTGATGCGTGTTCTTTGGCAGGCGGAGGACAACCTCATGCTAATTTAATGCCTAGCACTTGCGTGTCGTTCATTATTGCTACCGTGGGTAACTTCCCTAGCCCCGCCTAATTGAAAAGGAATTAACATGTCAGATCCTTACATCGGAGAAATCCGTGCTTTTGGTTTTAATTATGTGCCGCAAGGTTGGGCTTTGTGTAATGGGCAACAACTTGCAGTCAACCAATATACCGCACTTTATAGCGTCATTGGCAATCGTTATGGCGGCAATCAGACCACATTTGCGCTTCCAAATCTAATGGGGCGAAGTGTCATGGGCCAAGGTCAGGGGAATGGGCTTACGCCGCGTCAGGTTGGGAATCAAACGGGTAGCAATGCTGTCGCGTTGGATGCTACTCAGCTTCCTGCTCATACGCATCCAGTGGATGGGACAAGTAGCACCACTGCGCCACTTGCTCAAGCAACTGCCAACCAGAGCTGGATTGCGCGTGAATTAAGTGCCACGATATACGCCGAATCTCCCAACACCGTACTTGCCTCACCTACTTTTGGTGTGGCTGGCTCTGGTGCTGCACACGAGAATCGTCAACCCTGTTTGGCACTTAACTTTTGTATTTGTCTCGATGGTAATTACCCTGTAAGACCTTAAGCGCAACACAAAAAGGTGCTTCGGCACCTTTTTCTTCTTTATGTATATCCAACCGCTTCCCGATAATTTGTCCATTCGTCCCGTGAGAGACGAAGACCATGGTTTTATGGAGTCTCTTTATCGTTCAACGCGAGATGACTTAAGGCTGCTGGCTGCCGAATGCGACTGGATTGAAAAAATGGTTTGGTATCCCCGCACCGCATAAAAGCAGCGGTATCTTGATTCGCCTATTTTTGCTACCCTTGGCATCTTTTATTTTCAGCGTATTTAAGCAATGAGTGCACTTGCAGGAATTGTTCGCCTAGATGGCTCAGTAGTGGATCAAGCCGATATGCCGCGCATGATACAGGCGTTGAGCTTGTACGGAAAAGATGCGCAACGTCTTTGGCAGCAGCAAAACGTGGCGATGGCACATTTGCTATTCCGTTCCACGCCAGAGGATGATTACGACCAACAACCTTTGTTGTCCCATGCCATCACCCTGACTTTTGCAGGGCGCATTGATAACCGTGAAGAGCTGATTAAAGCCCTCGCTATTCCCGTTCAAGAAGCCAAACAGATGGCGGACAGTGCCATTGTGTGGGCATCTTTTACGCAATGGGGTGAAGCAAGTTTTGCCCGTTTGGTGGGAGAGTTTGCTTTGGCGATTTGGGATGCGAATGCCAAAAAACTTTTGCTTTGCCGTGATCTGAGCGGTGGTCGTCCGTTGTATTGGTATCTGCAAAACAACTTCTTTGCCTATGCTTCCATGCCCAAAGGTTTATTCGCTTTAGGTCGTATTCCCATACAAATCAACGAAGAACGTCTGGCAGACTTTTTAGTCAATTTGCCACTAACGGGATCGCAAAGCCTATATCAACATATCCAACGGGTAGAACCAGGGCACTACCTCGTACTGGAGCAGGGGCAAGTACGCGATGTGTGCTTTCACCGTTATGACCCCGAAAGACGCATCGAGCTCCCCTCGGACGATGACTATGTAGAAGCGTTCAAAGAGAAATTTGAAGAGGCGGTGCGCTGTCGCTTAAGAAGCAGAGGGGGCATTGGCTCACAATTAAGTTCTGGTTTCGACAGCAGCACAGTCACGGCCATGGCAGCCAAGTTGCTGGGCGAGCAACAGCTCACCGCTTTTACCGCAGTCCCCAAAGTAGGATTTTCGGTTGAAATCCCCAAGGGAACGCACGCGGATGAGTTTCCGCTGGCAGCTGCGTTAGCTGCACGTCATACCAATATCAACCATGTTGCGGTACGGGCGAAGGGGGGATTACTGGACGAGCTAAGTTCAATCATCCACTATTCTGATCGCCCATTTAAAAACTTGGCAAATTTAGGCTGGTGGCAAGCTTTACTGGACGACGCATCGGCACGCGGTATTCGTGTCATGCTGACAGGGCAGCTAGGCAATATGGGCTTGTCTTGGGATGGAACCGCTTTACTGCCAAACTTGTTGGCGCAAGGGGAAATGCACCGTTGGGTGCAGGAAGCGATAGCGACTCGGCAAGTGGCAGGCTGGTCGTGGAAGCGCATTGTTTTTAATTCCATTGAGCCTTTCTTACCCGATGCAATATGGCAAGTCATTGACCAATGGCGTGGTCAGCCTTATTCGCTTGCCAGCTATTCTGCTATTCATCCCCAATTTGCCCAACAAATGGCGATTCGGCAACGTGCACAGTTGGCGGGACACGATTTAAATTTTCGGGGATTTAGCGATAGTCGTGCCGTGCGTTGCAACGTATTGCGCTTCATGGCGGAAGTCGGAGACAACCGCATGGCAACACTCGCTAAAACAGGCATAGAACTGCGTGATCCCACCGCTGATTTACGTTTTCTGGAGTTTTGTCTTGCCATTCCTGAGGCGCAGTTTATGCGCAAGGGACAAAATCGCTTTTTGCTCAAGCGCGCTTATGGGCAGATGCTGCCCCAGGTCACCTTGGAATGCAAAACAAAAGGATTTCAGGGGGCAGACTGGAAAGCTCATGTGATCGCATCGCAAGCAGAAATTCGCACCGTGTTAACACAGTGTGATGCGTCCCCGTTAGCGTCACGCGCGATTGACCTTGAGGGATTGAATAGTTTGATAGAGGCGTATGTGACGAACCAAAAAAGCAGCTCGTTCAATCGAATCAAGCTGCTTCAAGGCATTTCAGCAGGAAAGTTTGTGCTACAAGTCGAAAATCAGTATCCCCAATCGTTATGAGTTGCCACCCGAACCATCATTGCCTCCCAGCACGGTAAGTTCGGTCATGTCATCAACGGAAAACACCCCTACTTCAGGCATTTCCCAGTGTTTTTTTGCTTGCATTTCGGGGCATTGATTTTCTGTGGCGAGTGTTATTTCAGGTTTCATAGCGACTATCCTTTATTAAAGTGGTATTTTTAAAGTTAAATAAGTGCTTGGATGTATTGATGATAAATCTAAGCAGTCCGAATGCTACCAAAACCTTCTCCCCAAAGCCATCTTTTATATTGTGGCGGCGAAGGGGTACTGTTTACCCCAATGACAGATATCCCAATTCACGCATCATCTCCGCATGATGCGTTTCAATTTGTTCAATCTGTGCGGTGCTGAGGGTGTCTTGCCAACCGCCCGCGATGCCGCGTCGGAAGAATTGCTTGGCATTGGGCGGTTTTTCGGCAAAACCGTTGATTGCTTCTAAGTCGTGTAGGCGGTCAAACTGTACGGTTTGCACAGCGGCAGCGATTTGTTCAGGCGTGACAGTCAATTTCAGAAAGTCAGCAATTTCGCTAAATCGGGTAATGGGGTCAGCGAGTAGGTCTTCGTACTTGACCAACAACACGGGAATGGGGGCGTTCAGCCAGCTTTGTACATGTTGTTGCCAAGTCAATAAACGTTGGGGTAACTGGCTTTGCATTCGGAGCTTGGCATGCTCCATCACCGCAGTGGGGTCGTTCATACGGGTGATGGCTTGGTCTATATCTTGCGCCAGATGGTGTGCTAACGACACCGTCACATCGCGCGGATCTCGCACCAAATACACCGCCCCCAAAGTGAGTTCAGGTGGAAAAAGCGGCTTGCCTGCGGGAGTCAAATGCCACGCATCATGAGCTTTCCGAAACATGGGTCGAGTGGCGGCGTTGGCTTCAATCTGATACAAACAGGGGCGGGCGTTGGTAATTTCATCGTCGGTTAAATCTGACGAGGGGATGTCCAGTAAGCGATCAAATTCAGCGCGTACTGCCGCATGTCCCCCCGCTCTTTTCAGGCGGTTAATGTCCAGCGTACCCGCCAACAAAGCCTCTAAAAACAAGCGCACCCATGTATTGCCCGATTTGGGATACGAGGCAATCCAGTAAAAACCGTTCATTGCGCGGCTATCCGTGTGATTTCAGTCCACGCACACAGGCTTCGACCTGAGCCGCGAAGGTATCCAATTCGCTTAATGGCGCACCTTTGCGTCTGGGTAAGGTATAGACGGGGGCAAGTTGTGCCAGTTTGGCAATGGAGGAGAACAAGACGGGTTTTGGCTGAATGTGTTGCCCCACCGCACGCCGATAAATCATGTTGTCCAGCAACGCCATGGATTTTGCCGAAGACAGCCGCTCTGGTGCGCCAAAGGGTCCAATCGGGCTGACATTCAGTACAAAAACCGCTGCGGGGGCAATCGGCGCGGTGCTGAAATCGGCAAAGGCTGGAACGCGGAATTTGACTTGCCCCACTCGATGCGTCAACAAACCTTCGTGCGACATTTGCAAAACATTCAGCACGTCGGGTGTGAGTTTACGTTGCGGATAGGCGGGCAATAGCTGCCCATTTTTGGGGTCTATCGCCGCGACATCGTCAGACAACAAAGCATGTCCGCGTGCGCCCAGTGCCGCTGCCAAGGTAGATTTGCCTGCGCCCGAAATGCCCGCAATCAACACCGCGACTTCGTCGATCCGTACCGCCGAGGCGTGTATCGGCAAATAGCCGCGCTGGTGACACAACACCCCCAATACCGATCCCAAAATAAAGGCGCGTAATTCCGCTTCAGGGCAATCGGGGGCGGGTTCAACTAACACTTGCCTACCTTGTGCCACCCAAAACCGCCCCACGCCATCTAATTCCAATAGGAAATCGCCATTGCGCCATAAGCGACTGTGCGGCAAGACCAATATCGGCACGTCTGTTGGGGCAGGGATGTCCGCTACGCGGATATCAATATCCACAGGGCGGTCATCACCCATCCAAGGCATCAGTTCTGGCAATGGCAAGGTAGAACACACCCGCCAGCCACATAAAATTAAATCGTGATTCATAGTTTGATATCGAGCATGCCGTTACGACTGAATCGTAATCAGTTTTTCTGAGGCTAGTTTTTTCAAAAGAATCAAAATATCGCGTTGGATCGTGTCTAAATTGGCATCATATTCCTGACCTAATTTGACACATAAATCCGTCACGGTGATTGGCTGATCTAAACGCTGCCAAACATCGCTGGCAATGGCATCCAAGTCACAATAATTGCCTTGCTCTATGGACATAATGACCAAACCACCGTCGATTGCGGTGGCGAGATGGTTGTTGCAACGACAAATTGTTGAGGTTGAAGAGAGTGTGGTCATGGTTGAGGATGAATGAAGTGATAGGCTGATGCGAAATTATACGGGGACGTAAGTTTCGTGCAAAGCGCATTTCACCCCCTTTCAGCATGGTTACACCGCTATTTTCTTAAATACACGCGGATTGTCATAGGGAACTAGGCTGCGTTGGTTGTTGCAATCAAAAATCGGACGGTCGCGTTGTTTACGCGGGGGATTTTCAATCGGCAGGTATTTCGCGGCGACGCTGGCATCTTCAAAGCGGTAATCAGCGTTGTCGATCACGAACACCCCTCCTAGGCGCAATCGCTCATCCAGAAGTGTCACTTGGGCATCGAAGCGATGAAAAGGGTAAATCTGACTGCTGTCGGTGGTGTCGGGCAGGCGATTTTCGGTACGTTGTAGCACCGCCATACAGAAAATTGCGTCGTATTGCCCCTGTGCAGGCAGCTCGGTACAGAAAATCATGCGTGCATCCTTTTGCCGACTGGCACGCGCCAATCGGATATTGCGACGGTTAATGTCCACCCCCACCAATTCTGCATGTGGGAAATGCTCTCTGAGCGAAAAAACCTCTTCTCCCGTCGAACAACCAAAAGAAAGCAGGGTCAGCGGCTGTGCCGCCGCAAAATACTCGGCACAGGCGCGAAACACGATGGGATAACGATGTGGGGTGGTGTAGTTGACCAATTGGTGAGCGTGCTGCCCTGCGGTTAGCTTGGTCATGACTACCGAACGATGGTTGCCATCCGTGACGAGTCTTTTAATTTGGAATGGTTTCTTAAGTGTCCAATACAAGGCGCGTAATAGTGGGCTACTCGCATCTTTAAAAGTGCGTACTTGATTTTTCAGTTGGGTAAAGTGTTTATTCATGTTGAGCAGGGGAAGCGTGGAGCGCAGAAGTAAAGCAACTGACCACGGCAAAGCTTGTGAAGCTTTCTCCTCCAGTCACTCGCACACGCCCCGCCGCCACCCAAGCGTGCGCGGCGAAAGGCGCAGTTTGCACCCCAAAAAATAGGCTATAAGGGATGTTATACCAAGCTAACAACAGTCGAGCGGTCAAGGCTTGCGGAAAACAATTGGATTCCCAAGGGGTATAACGCGCAGCAGTTTGTACCACCTTGCCCAAGGCAATCGCTCGGAGGGTTTGTACGGGTGAAATGAGTGGGACAAATGACGCGACACCTAATTGGGTGCCAAAATAGGGAGCGAAATAGCGTAGCGGGATGGTTTTAATGATCAAACGATGAAACCCCAGCAGCAACCACGCGGGCAATAACCAAAACAATTCAAATCGCGGGCGACGCAGGAGGTTTGGCAGTTTATGGAGTGGCATCATGATAGTAACTTTTCGTGCTAAGTACCTGACAGTAAATTGTCGTGGATTAGTTGGTCGTCGTTAGGACTCAACAACTAGACACCTACCTATTTCAGCCCCGCACCCGTCAAACACGTTAAATAAATTTGAGCGTCTGGCTGGGTGCGCTGGCGTTGGGCTTGCCAGATCATTTCGCTGAGGCACTCCATCATTTGATGTTGCGCGTCATGCTCGGATTCAAAGTGATGGGTGAGACGGGTGAAATGACCGCGTATGCCTGCGGGCTGGTCGAGCGAAATTTGCTCTTCAATTGTGAGGTGCATCATCAAATGCAGAAAGGGATTGATTTCCCCTTGTTCGGGCGCGTAATCACGGTCTTGATAGCGTTCCTTGTCTTGTAGGATGGCGTGATATTCGGGATGTTTGCTAATCAGTTGCGCCGCCAAATCTTCCAGCGGCGTGAGTAATTCTCCAGATACGCGCTTGCGCCAAGCTTCAAACAAAAATAGCCGCGCTTCATCACGCGTAGGATTAAAAAACATGGTGAACTTTCTTTATAAATTCTGTGATTTTTCTCGACGCGCCAACCCCGTTGCGATCAACAGCATCGCGGCGAAAATAACCCAAACGGCGATATTTCCCCAGCGAACGTAAGGCGTTGAGCCTTGGTAACCTTGCGCCATCCCTTGCAATATCCCTGTTTTATGCTGAGGAATTTGTTGTAATACATGGCCATGGGTGTCGATGATAGAAGTCATGCCTGTATTGGTGGCACGCAGCATCATGCGTCCTGTTTCCAAGGCGCGGAATTGCGACATTTGGTGATGTTGCGCAGCGGCGGGGGAATGCCCAAACCAGCCATCATTGGTCACATTGACCAGTATCGTGGCTTGCGGCAAGGCGCGAATAATCTCCTCACCAAATACATCTTCATAGCAAATACTCACCGCGACGCGTTGTCCTGCGACGGCAAGAGGGGGTTGATCGTCACGCCCACGGGCTAAATCACCCATCGGAATATGCAACACCTCGTTAATCAGCCAACCGAAAACAGGGCGTAGCGGAATAAACTCGCCAAAGACTACCAGATGTTGCTTGTGATAATACTGTTCGCTGGCAGAGCCTAAGGAGAAAACGCTGTTGTAATAGCCCAATCTGTCTTCATCAAACGCACCAATCAGCACATCGCCGTGATTTTCACGGGCGTGATCGCGTAGTTGTACCACAAGATTTTTGGGAATTTCCAAGCGGAACATGGGAAACGCTGACTCTGGCAGGACAATCAGACGCGCTGAACTTTCCAGTACAAAGCGGCGATAAGTTTCCAGTGTACTGACTAATTCATCGTCCAGAAATTTGCGGTCTTGTGCGATATTGCCCTGCGCCAGTGCCACGGTAAACGGCGCGCCCTCAGGCTGCGTCCAATTGAGGTTCTGCAATGCAGAGCCACTGCCCCATAGCACCAGCAGTGTAATCAAGGGCGTTGCCGCAGCGGCGAACGTGCGCGCGTACACTAATTGCCCTAACCTGACCAAGTACGCCGCACTGATCGCCGCGATCAGCGAAACGCCATACACGCCGAGTAAGGGAGCGTAGCCTGACAAAGGGCTTTCCACGTGCGCATAGCCTAAAGTCAGCCACGGAAATCCCGTCATTATCATGCCGCGCAGCCACTCAATCCCCACCCAAGCGACAGGCATTATCCAAAATAGGCGTAGTCTAGGGGAAAGTGGGAAACGCGCCTGAGCATATCCTGCGAGCGCGGTGAATAAAGCCAGGAACGCAGCAAAGATAAGCGTCGCCCCTATTGCTAATACCATCGGCATTTCGCCAAAATCGTGTAGCGAAACGTAAATCCAACTCACGCCCGCACTAAACAACCCTAAGCCGAAAAAGAAGCCTCGTTGCGCGGCAATGCGAGATGTGGCGGCAACTTGCCAAAGCGCAAATAAAATGGCTAACGCCAAAACGGGCAGTACAAATACCCCAAACGGCGCAAAACCAAACACGCAGACCGCCCCTGAAAATAAGGCTAACAAATTAAACTTGTGGATATATTTCATTGAAGCAGAGGATGCACTGCGCGGCGAAGATTATAGAGTGCGGATTATATTACGTAGCCAAGAGGATGTTGTGCAATGTGATTGAGGTCGCTGTCAAAAACGGGGGTTATCCTTAGCCACCTGCCTCACCTTGTCCCGATAAAACAAATTCCAAGTTTCAAACGGGTAGATTTTGCCATCAGGCTCGACGAAGTGGACACAGGAATGCTTGACTGCGCCGAGATCAAAATCGTATTTGTCCATAAAGCCCATCACCACGATGCGGAACACGTTGTCGTAGCCGAGTCCCTCGCTTTGGATGCGCGGCAAGCAGCACAGCAGGGTTTGCAGATTGTCGGTGGTGCGCTCGCTGCACGCGTCCAGCGAGAATAGTTTGAAAAACGCGGCTTGCAGCGCGGGGGATTTTTCAAAGGTGATGGTGTTGTTCACGCCTTGCAGCAGCTCTTCTCGCGGCAATAATCCTGTGACGGGCAAAATCTGGTCGCCCAATTTGATGCCGTAGCCGATGCAGATGTTTTCGGGATGGCAGGGCAGCGGAATCATATCGGCATCGCTAAATGGATTGTCGGCTTCGATGATGCGGGTGCGAATTTCGCTGAGGGTCATGCGTTGGTCGGGCGTGGCATTGTCGTTGCGCCCCGCGTCTTGCACGGGTTGAAAGGTGATGCCGCGCACGCATCGCCATTGCTGCGCAAACTGAATCAGCTCGCCGATTTCCGCATCGTTCACGCCTTTGCGGATGCTGGAAACACCTGCGCAAAAGTCAAAATCACCTCGCGCACAATTTTGCGTTGCGGTGCTGGAAGATTCAAAAAAGCCTCTAGCACTTCGCGCTCTTGATAAGCAATACCTTCGTCCCAGCGTGCAATTTCCGCTTCTATGCGTTGTTCAATTTCCACGCCGTAGCGTAATTGTTGAGGCGGCACGCGCAACCATTCTGCCAAAACCAGCACTTTATCTTGCTTGGGCAAAGACTCGCCCAGCAACCAACGACGCACCCCATGTAACGTCATCGGTCGTCCCGTGTAACGAAGATTAAACTCGCGTTCCAATACCGCAGGTTTTGCCGCATACCCTGAAGCCTGCATCGCGTCGCGTAATCGTTTCGCAAACTTTTCACTTGATTTTTCCATGCCGTGAAAGTAATGGGGTAAGCAGGCTAATGGGTAAACTGGCAATTAACAAAAAGTTAAGCTACTTTATTAACTAATGGTAAAGTTTAGCCTTTGATGACCGTGCTTCATATCAGGTGTTCGGTTGTTTCCGCCCATTATTTTGTTAGGAGTAGCTGATGAACCAAAAACACTTTACCGATGAATTCGCTGATGCCATTACCAACGATGCCACTTTGACTGAAACCGCAAAGCGACAAGTCCTTCTCAATCTTGCCCGACTTAAAGAAACCAAAGTCAATATATTGATTACGGGTGCGACGGGGTGCGGCAAGTCCTCAACTATTAATGCATTGTTTAATTCTGAAAAAGCTAAGGTAGGTCAAGGTGTTAGTCCTGAAACGATGGATATTACTAAGTATGAATTTGACAATATCGTGTTGTTTGATTCCCCTGGTTTGGGTGATGGCAAAGAGGCTGATTTGAAGCACTCCAAAAACATTATCGACAAGCTTTACGAAAAAGACCGCAACGGTGACATGTTGATTGATCTAGTACTGGTCATTCTCGATGGTGGTAGCCGCGATTTAGGTACATCATTTGACTTGATTAACAAAGTCATTATTCCTGATTTGGGCGCAGATAAAAAACGTTTACTTGTTGCCATTAACCAAGCTGACATGGCGATGAAAGGACGCTCATGGAATCTCACCAAAAATAGCCCTGAGCCTGAGTTAGTCAAATTTCTTGATGAAAAAGTACTTTCGACTCGCCTGCGAATTAAGGAAGCAACAGGGGTGGATATTGAGCCAATTTATTATTCCGCAGGCTACAAGGAGGGTGACCAAGCTCAAACCCCTTACAATTTATCTAAGCTGCTACTTTTTATCTTGCAACACACAAAAGAAGAAAAGAGAGCCGCGATCGCTCAGGACATCAATCGTGACCCAGATAATTTTAAACGCGACGATGGACTTGATGATTATCGTGGAAAAATCCGCGCTACATTGTGGGAGTCCGTTAAAACATCCGCATCCAAGGGATCTGATATTGGTGGTGAGATTGGGAGTATTTTTGGTAGCACAGGTCGTGCGATTGGTGGCGCAATCGGTGGATTTATCGGTGCAGTCGGCGGACTTTTTAGCAGTTTTTGGGATTAGTAGCGATGAAAAGTTATCGTTTTGATGAAATCAAAGCACGAATTCATTCTAATGGATTGTTGCGTCCACTTGATGTGTTGCTGGTAGGTGGTACGGGGACAGGGAAGAGTTCCACTTTAAATGCTTTGTTTGGTTCGACGGTTGCAAAAGTGGGTGTAGGTGTTGATCCTGAGACACAGCAAATCGCTGCCTATCAATTTCACGATTACCTACGTTTTCATGATTCAGCAGGACTAGGGGATGGCAAAGCAGCAGATCAAAAGCACGCAAAAAATATTACAGCGGAATTGTCGAGGACAATCAATCCAGAAGGCACACGCAATGGTTTTATTGATCTGACGGTTGTTTTATTGGACGGCAGCTCCCGTGATTTAGGCACTGCATTTAAATTGCTTGAAAGCGTCGTCCTGAAATCAATCGCACCAGAGCGGGTAATTGTTGCTATCAATCAAGCGGATATGGCGATGAAAGGACACCATTGGAATGCCCAACTCCGTCAGCCAGAAGCACCACTCCTTGATTTTCTGGAGAAGCAAGCCTATTCGGTACAACAACGCATCAAAGAATCTACTGGACTGACGATCAGCAAACCGATTTACTACAGTGCCCAATTTCACTACAACATTCCTGCGTTTATCGATCACATCATCAGCCACCTGCCAAAAGAACGTAGAGCTATGTAGTGTCGTGACCCGCATGAAGCGCATGCGGAATGCGGGAATCATGCGCAAAACCCCGTATTTCGCTTGCGCTACATACAGGCTACGGGGCGAAATCACTCAGTCATTCGTCGATTACGCCCGCCTCCACGTTGTCCCTGTCGCGCTGTCTTCTAGCACGATGCCTGCGGCGAGTAGGGCTTTGCGGATATTGTCGGCTTCGGCGTAGTTTTTAGCTTGTTTGGCGGCGATGCGGGCGGTGATTTGGGCGGTGATGGCGGCATCATCTAAGCCATCTTCGGGCGCGCCGCTTTGTAAAAATGCCACGGGGTCGCGTTGTAGCAAGCCCAATACACCCGCCAAGGCTTTGAATTGGGCGCAACTTTCTGCGCTGGGGTTGCGATTGACTTCGTTGGCAAATTCAAACAATACCGCGATGGCTTCCGCGCTGTTGAAGTCGTCGTCCATCGCAGCTTGGAAGCGTTGGGCGTGGGGTTCGTTCCAATCGACCGCACCCTCTCCCCTAGCCCCTCCCCCACAAGTGGGGGAGGGGAACTGAATTGCTGTCCCTTTTTCAACGGAGGGAGGGAATGAACTTCCCTCGCCCACTTGTGGGAGAGGGATCGAGGGAGAGGGGGCGTTTTTCAGCGCGGTATAAAGTCGTGTAAGCGCGCCTTTGGCATCGTCCAAATGCGCGTTGGAGTAGTTCAACGGGCTGCGGTAATGGGCGCGCAGAATGAAAAACCGCACCACTTCGGCATCGTATTTTTTCAGCACATCGCGGATGGTGAAAAAGTTGCCTAGCGACTTGGACATTTTTTCTTTATCGACATTGATAAAACCGTTGTGCATCCAATAGTTGACGTATTGGTGTTGATGCGCGCCTTCGGATTGGGCGATTTCATTTTCGTGGTGTGGGAACTGTAAATCCGCGCCGCCGCCGTGAATGTCGAAGCGTTCACCCAATAATTTTGTGCCCATCGCCGAGCATTCAATATGCCAACCAGGGCGACCTTTGCCCCACGCCGAATCCCATTTCACTTCTTCGGCTTCGCTGTCTTTGGCGGATTTCCACAGCACAAAATCCAGCGGGTCGTGTTTGCTGTCTGCGACATTGACCCGTTCGCCTGCGCGCAAATCTTCCAGCGATTTGCCCGACAATTTGCCGTAGCCGTCGAACTTTCGCACCGCATAATTCACATCGCCATCAGCGGCTTGATATGCCAAGCCGTGTTGTTCCAGCTTGGCAATCATGTCCAACATTTCAGGCACAAACTGGGTGGCGCGGGGTTCATGATCGGGGCGCAACACGCCTAAGGCATCGGCATCTTCGTGCATCGCGTCGATGAAACGTTGCGTTAAGGCATGGATAGACTCGCCATTTTCGGCAGCGCGCTTGATGATTTTGTCGTCGATGTCGGTAATATTGCGGACATAAGTGATGTCGTAGCCGCTGATTTTGAACCAGCGATAAATCATGTCAAACACCACCATCACGCGCGCATGACCGAGATGGCAATAGTCATACACGGTCATGCCGCAGACGTACATGCCGACTTTTTTGTCGATAATGGGAATAAATTCTTGTTTGTCCCGTACGAGGGTGTTGTAAATTTTTAACATGTGGGCATCAGCTCTTTTAATTTTGCAAACAATTCACTGCCGTCGCGTTGGCTAAACCATTGCTCGTTTTGCCACGCGTAATGAAAACCGCCTGACTTGGCTGCCAGCCAAATTTCTTGATTCGCATCGTGGCGGTTAAGGATAAGTTTCGCGCCGTTTTCCAATTCGATTTCGAGGACATTGCCGCTGCGGCTGTAGTCTAAATCGCCGTCGCAATCGTCAATCAGGCTTTCGATACGCGCCAAAGTGGCATCGGCGCGTTGGGTAAATTCAAGTTCGGTCATGGTGAGGGGTAGATATTGAGATCGTGGTGTGTTTACTTCTTGGCGGAGGCGGCAATCATCTCGTGCAGCTCACGGAGATCCGATTCTATCACTGAAAGTTGCTGGAAATTCCCGCCCACCTGCCGCGCCAGCTCCAACTGTTGGAGCGCACCGTGCAAGTTTCCTTGCCCATAAAACGCGTAGGCTTGGGCTTGGTGTTGCTCTAAATACAAGCCCAATTGGGCATAACCACGCGCTTGCAAGTTGTATAACTTCACATCACCAGGGGTGCGGGTGATTTGCTCCCCCACCATTTTCACTGACACAGCCGATTGGTCATTTTGCAACAACACATCGGCATAGTCGTAGATCAAAGCACGATAGTAGGGGAATGCTTGCACCGCTGTTTGATAAAACGCTAATGTCGCCGTGGTGTCATGTCCTTCACGCAGCACTTGCCCCGCCAAGGTTTCGATCATGGGATGATTGCTAAGTTGTTTGCGCAAAACCGCCATCTCTAGTGTGGCTTGAGCAATCTCGTGATTGCGCAACAACGACAGCACCAAGCCATAGCGTTGGGCGATGGGATTGCCAAACTTCTCTTTACCGACTAACGCGCTTTTGAAGTAGCGCACGGCATCCGCCGCTGTTTTTTGGGAAGCAATCAGTTTGGTGCGCACCAATTGAAACTCGATGCTATCGGGAATGAGTTGGTAAGGCTGTTTTTCCACCCGATTTTCCACGTCTGCCACGCGATTGCTGGTAATGGGATGGGTGCGCAGATAGTTGGGCGCACTGCCTTCCAGTAAGCGGGTGGCATGTTGTAGTCGCGCCAAGAACGTGGGCATGGCGTGTATGCTGAAGCCTGCTTTTTGCAGAAGATCAATCCCGATGCGATCCGCTTCTTGCTCATGCGTGCGGGTGAAATCCAGTTGTTTTTGCGCGGCACTGGCCTGAGCTGTTGCCATGGTGGCGGTTGCCGCTTGGGGATTGCTGCGTGCGGCGAGTATCGCCACAGCCATTGCCGCCATGACCGCCAAACCATCGTTTTTTGTGCCATTGAGCATACGGGCATAATGATGCTGGGTGACGTGGGAAATTTCGTGGCTCAACACCGAAGCCAACTCAGATTCGCTGTCGGTCAACAGCAACAGCCCGACATTCACCCCCACAAAACCGCCTGGAATCGCAAACGCGTTAATACTGCGATCGTTGACGCAGAAAAACTCAAATGACTGCGACGGTTCTGTGCTCTTTTCCACCAACTTCGCACCGATTTTGTTCAGATAGTCGTTGACTTCCGCATCGTCAAAGAATTGCTTGCTGGCGCGAATCTGCAACATACTTTGTTGCCCAATTTGCCGTTCTTGTAACGGACTCAGTGCCTCTTGTGACACATCGCCCAAGTCAGGCATCCCCTCGCCTATCACGCTAGGCGCGAAACTTAACAGCAGCAGCAGGAGCAGTTTTTTCATGTTGAAGAGGCTGGAGAGTGATTTGCGCGATGCAAAACGAGGGGCGCATTATATATGTTGTGACTTTGCCAATGGCAGCTTGTTGGTGGAGATCACACCTCTCAACTTCGTTTGTAAAAGTTGCATTTCAATGTTGTATCCACCAAACACTTTATTTAAACACAGACTATTTATCCATCACCTCTCAGCAGAAGTAAGGGGCGAATAAAATAATTTTGACTTCAAAATACTTTAGAATTACAAACACAAAAGCTTAACGCTCGCTGCGCGCAATCTAAATTAACACGGATACCCACATGCCCTCTACTCACTCCCCCGCTCAATTTGTTGCTTGGTTTCGCTCGGTCGCGCCGTATATTAATGCCTTTCGCGGGCGGACATTTGTGATTGCTTTTGGTGGCGAGGTCGTGGCGGATGGAAAATTTGAAGAGCTGACCCATGACTTTAATTTGTTGGCGAGTTTAGGCGTGCGGCTGGTGTTGGTACACGGCGCACGTCCGCAAATTGAGCAACATCTGGCGCGCAATCAGTTGGGCGATACCTATCACAACGGCATCCGTTTAACCGACAGTGATTCCATGCGCTGCGTCAAAGAAGCGGTTGGGCGGGTGAGATTGGAGATTGAGGCGTTGTTGTCCATGGGTTTGGCAAATTCACCGATGGCAAATGCCGACATACGCGTGGCGGGGGGGAACTTCATTACCGCCCAGCCTTTTGGCGTGATTAACGGGGTGGATTTGATGCACACGGGCTGCGTGCGCAAAGTGGATGTCGATGCGATTCATCAACGTTTGGCATACAACGAAGTGGTGCTGCTGTCGCCCGTGGGATATTCGCCCACAGGTGAGGCATTTAATTTGACTTTGGAAGATGTGGCAACCACCACCGCCATTGCTTTGGATGCCGACAAATTGATGTTCCTGATGGACACCGATGGCGTGCAAAATGCACAAGGCGAGTTATTGAAAGAGCTGACTGTCGCCCAATGCCAAGCGGTACTCGATGCGAACTATCCTTTGCCAGACGACGTGAGTTGGTTTTTGCCTTGCGCCATTCGGGCGTGTGAAGCAGGCGTGGCGCGCACCCATTTGATTAGTCGTCATACCGACGGCTCGGTACTGCAAGAACTTTTCAGCGATGAGGGCATTGGCAGCATGGTGGTGGAATCCACTTTGAACATCTTGCGCGATGCGACCATTGAAGACGTGGGCGGTATTCTGCAACTGCTGCGTCCGCTAGAAGAGCAAGGGATTTTGGTGCGCCGTAGCCGTGAATTGTTGGAACGTGAGATTGATCGCTTTATCCTGTTAGAGCACGACCATCGCGTGATTGGTTGCGCCGCGCTCTATCCTTTCCCCGACGAAGCGGCGGCAGAACTCGCTTGCCTCGCGGTCGATGCGCAATATCGCACTCACGGCTATGGTGAACAAATCCTGAAACACATCACCAGCGTGGCGCAGAAACAAGGATTCAAAAAACTATTCGTCCTCACCACGCGTACCGCGCATTGGTTCTTGGAACGTGGCTTCGTCGCCAGTGATGTCAGCACTTTGCCCGCGCAAAAACAATCGCTTTACAACTTCCAGCGGAAGTCAAAAGTGTTTATGAAGGCGATTTGATGCGCTGTTCGCACTTCAATTTTCACCCAATTTAATCATTAATTTATTCAATATGCACATTATTTCCGCCAACCTCAATGGTATTCGCTCCGCCGCCACCAAAGGCTTTTTTCCTTGGATGGCACAACAAAATGCCGATGTGATTTGCTTGCAGGAATTAAAAGCGCAAGCTGCCGACATGACCCCAGAAATGTTACAGCCTAATGGTTATCACGGCTATTTTCATTATGCAGACAAAAGGGGCTACAGCGGGGTGGGGATTTATTGCCGTGAACAGCCGCTCAATGTCGTGGTCGGCTTGGGCATTCCAGAATTTGACGCGGAAGGACGCTATTTGCGCGTGGATTTTGCCGATTACAGCGTGGTTTCCTTGTACTTGCCATCGGGGTCGAGCGGGGAAGAACGTCAAGCGGTGAAATTTAAGTTTATGGCAGCGTTTATGCCGCATTTACGTGAATTACGCGCGAGCGGACGCGAAGTCGTGATTTGCGGGGATTGGAACATCGCCCACCAAGAAATCGACCTGAAAAATTGGCGCGGCAACAAAAATAATTCGGGATTTTTGCCCGAAGAACGCGCTTGGCTGACCGAATTGTTCGACGAAGTGGGCTTTGTGGATGTGTATCGCCAGCTTTATCCCACACAGGTCAGCTATACGTGGTGGTCAAATCGTGGTCAGGCGTATGCCAATGATGTGGGTTGGCGGATTGACTACCAAATTGCGACTCCCAAATTGGCGCAACGCGCACAAAGTGCACAAGTCTACAAAACGCAACGCTTCTCCGATCACGCGCCGTTGATGGTGATTTATTCGGAGTGTACAGAAGGGTAGTTGTTTATTGACCATTGGAATGTGACGTGCTTCACGTTAAGCGTCGGCACTTCAAACTTGATGTGGCACAACTAAAATCTCTAGCTTTTAGTCTTATGGTGTTTTCGTCGTATCGTAGGAGTGTAGCGACGTTTCTTGAGTAAACGTTTATCTAGTTGCTGCCAGATTTCGATTGTTGATGCTGTTCTCATTTTTTGAATATGCCGACGCTTTCGCCACATTTTCGGTAAGTCCAAGACGGCATCACGCTTTGCACGATAGACAACCTTACCATGACCTTTTAACATAAACCACAACAACGTGCCAATATTCATGGATAAATGCAAGGGAAGTAATAGCCAAAATAAAGCACCTGGCATATTTTTGACATAAGTCCACACCAAATTACGATGCCCATGATACATCGCAAAATCGCTGCGCCCACCACCCGTGGTGCCAGATCCCACATGATGCGCTACCGATAAAGGAACAAATAGACTCCTGTGTCCATTTAGCCTTAATCGAAAGCCAATATCCACGTCTTCCACATAACAGAAATAGTCTTCATCGAAGCCACGACTCTTTAACAAAGCACTACAGCGATATAGAGCAGCAGCGGCACAAGGGGAAAATACCTCACATTCATGCTCGATCACGTCGGAAATAGTAATGCCATGCCCCATACGCCAAACAAGACCGCTCATATGATAAGCATCCCCTGCGCCATCAAGGTGAGTGGGCGATTCCGCTTGAACCAGTTTGCTACCGAAAACATCAAATGTCGGATTGCGCTGAGCTGCCGCCAGCAACTCCTCCAACCAACGTGGTTCTGCAAATGCATCGGGATTGAGCAACGCAATCCATTCTGAGTCTTTTGAGGCCATTTCAATAGCTAAATTATTACCGCGCGCAAAACCTGTGTTCTGATCAAGGATCAGCAATTGAGCCAAGGGAAATTTATGTACGATTTTGGCTGAATCATCTGTACTCGCATTGTCGACTACAATAATTTTGTGCGGCATGACTGTCTGCTGCATCAGTGCAGTTAGGCATTGTTCAAGGAACTCTTCGCCATTCCAATTAACGATAATGACGGTAACATTTTCAGGCATAGTTCTCATTGGACTTTCAATCTCGTTTGCTTCTTCATACCGCGTGCTTTCATCAATCACATTCATGCTCAACAAAATCGCGTGTCTGATACTAGCACAGGCAAGGACTCGCCTAACACAAACGTAGGCTGCTCATTTTTCAGCTTCTTTTCTATATCCGTCAAAATAAGGTACATTTCTTTGGCGGCTCCGCTGGCTACATTGATAAGCGCGGTATTTTTTTCACCATCGTCGGGATAGTCATGGGCGAACTTATTGCGGGTATGACGAATATGCTGCCAGATTTCCGCGTGTAGCTTAGTCTGAAAAGCAATTTCAGCGCGCATGATCGCCGCAACATCCACTGAACTTGTTTCAATCAAAAGATCAATGTCGCCGCCCCGCTTGCTCGCATCCACCCTTGATCCAAACAACCACACACGAGCATCCATGCCAAAAATTTCAGCAACAGTGGCGCGAATGATGGTTTGTTGTTGAGTAGTTAGGTGCATTTATTGATTATTAAGTGTGGATTGTAATTGCCCAAACAAGCCCGCACCAGTACCGCTAACACAGAAAGATTCCCTTTGACGCTACTGATCTTGGTAGGCACCTCTCCTTTTGGATAGCAGCGTTTGGTTGGAATCTCAACGCACTGATAACCCAGTTTGGGTGCACGGTAAGAAAGGTACGCTAATAATTCATATGTCATAAAGATGTCTCGAAACAGAGCAATTTTTACATCTAGTAACATTTTTCGACTGTAAGCGCGAAAACCCTGTGTGGTATCGGTCCAGTGAAATCCAGAAAACAGACTTAACATCGGCGCGTGAATGAAACGAATGGCAAAATCCCGTGACTTTGGCGTATTTTCGGCAAGACCGCCCGAAATGAAACGTGAGGCTTGCACAAAATCGACTCCATTTTTCAGCGCATTTATAAATTGGGGGATAGCCTCAGGATCGTCTTTATCATTGCCATCAATGGTAACAATCCCTTCATATCCTTGGTCGAGTGCAAACCCATATGCGCAGCGCAATTGAGCACTTAACTTCCCCGAACCCGTCTTGATTAGCAAGCCTCTTACACCATGTACTTGAAGTCGTTTACTCGCTAACGAGCCATCCGTACTACCCCCATCTACGATAATGATGTCCGCAAAAGTATCAACTTTGAGTGCCGCCATTTTACTGAGTAAGCTATTGATTCGTTCACCCTCATTGATGACGGGAATGACTACACACCAAGGATGCTGACGACCAAGCCACCACTGTATTTCAAAAGTGGGCATCTGCCAATGAGCGCGAATTTCTGGTGCAATATCTGACTGATTCATTTGTTTGATTTCTTCTATTTATTTAGGTCACGCGAACCGTGATAAGTGCGACACCAACAACTACTAACAAAATACCCGCGATGGTTGTCCAATGAAATTCCTCGTGAAAAATGAGTAAAGAACACAAGGCAACCGCTGCCACTGCGCCAGATGTTAGTATCGGATGCGCAACATTTAAAGGCAATCTAGCTAGAGCTGCGGCGTAGAGTAAAAATGCTATGCCATACAATCCCAACCCCAACCAAAATGGCCAATTACTAAGTGCGACCATTGGTTCACTCAGTGATGGAAATTTGCGCGGGGGCAGCATGGCAATTTTGACCAAGACACTTGCCGAGGCATTTGATGCAATGCCGAGGATAAGGATAAGCCATTTCATACAAAACCCCCATCATCGCCATGACGGTAGTGTTGAACAGCCACCTTTAACGCACGCTCAATTGACACTAAGTGCGACTCATTCTTCGTTGCTAACATTTCAATCGAAACAATGTGTTCTGGTAGTTTATGTTCCAACACGATTGCGATTGCAGCATGATCGGTATCTTTATCACCCAAAGGTGCAATATCGGGTTCACTGGCGTGAATATGACCTATCAATTCTGCGTTATCATGCAATACGGTTTTAATATCTTCGCCATTGATTGTTAGCGCACCAATGTCTAACTGCATTTGTATTGCAGGATGAGCAATTTTTCTTACCACCTCCGCTGTTTCAGCACTGGTCGTCATAAAATTTGCGCCATAACAGGTGGGGTTAGGCTCTAGGCAAACAATAACGTGATATGAGAGTGCAATATCCCCCAGTCGTCTAAAGAACGAGCTAGCTATTTCCATTGATTGCTCATTGCTCAAACCACTGCGATCTCGGTTTTTGGGTGAGCCGAACACTAAACGAGTCGCGCCCAAGCCTGTGCCAATGCGGCACACGGCAGTAAGATGTGTCAGCATCGCATCTTGCGAGGCAGTTGATCCAAATACATTCAATCCCGTTGTACCAAACAACAACGCTTGCATCCCCGTAATTTCTATTCCCCGCTCGCTCCACCAGTTTTTTACGCGAGCAATTTCTGGATCAGTCGCGTTGACTGGATCAGAAAAATACTTTCCTGGTGCAATATCAATTGCATCAACAGCGTAGCGTTTAAGCAATCGCGCAATCTCTTCATCTTCAGAGGTATCCCACGCGATATTAGAAATAGCGAGCCTCATGCCTTTACTCCTTGCGCTACGTTAAGTGTACGAGGCTCTGACTGCGCGTATCCTCGAACAGCTTGAATAGTTTCACGGCGGCTATATTGATAGCTTCCCGCACCACCAAAAACACCTGCATATTTGGTCTGCATATCGTAAACCGCAGGGCTATTGGGTTGTGCCTGCACAAACGGTTTACCAAAGCCTAGTTCTGAAATATCAACAACACTCACGGGCTCGGCAGTTAGGTGTACCAATGTAATGCCTGCATTTAGGGCGAGCTGGATGTCGTACCAAAGATTCGCCATTGGATAGAATTGAAAAATTCCCCGACTGTCAATTGTATGAAGATTATTGTCATTCAAAAAATCAAAAATTACGTTCTTCTTCAATCCCGTGCCGACTAAACCAGGTAAGCGCACGATTAAGTGGCGTGGAAAGTGACTTTCGACAAATTTTTCTAGCAAGCGACGATGCAAGCCGTAAGCATGAAGCCCAATCTCATCAACAGGCGTATCTTCATTTACGCCAATTGGATTTTTGAATACGTCAACGGTGCTGATTAGCACAAAGGTGTTGCACGTCATCGACTTTAAATGCGCAATCAAACCCTCGATCTTTTTCCGATCTGCTTCAGGTTCACGATTGGCTATCCACTTTTGTGCGGGTGCTCCAGCACAAACAACCATGTTAAAAGAGTTACCTGCAATATCGCCGATATTGGTTGAGCGATAAAGTGAGGTAAAGAAGGCTTGCTTTTGTAGTGTTGACCCGACAAAACCAGAATAGCCAATCAACGCGTTCGTTAAGTTCATTTTATAGTCACCCTCTCTAATCTAGTTGCATTGCATAACGGAGGTAATTGTTTAAATCCACCAACCAAGTGTTGTTCTGAAAATCAAAAAAACTCTTCATCTAGCTTCTCCAAAATATCGTAAATATTGTCAATTTTCCCGCCAAGCACCGAATAGCACCCTAGCATATCTTGATGTTTCTCAAATAAAATCGGTCTGCCGTCATCACCTTCATTTTTTATCAGCACGGTTTTGACTTCAAATAATGAATCGACATATTTAGCATTTTGCACGGTAGGTAAATATCTAGCCGCGTCCCTAACCATACGATCCACACGAGTGGCTTTATCGTAGTTATTCAGTTTTGAATAGGGATCAATACCTTGTTGATCATTCCAATGTAAATGTGGCGTGTAACGAACATGAGAAAGCGTGTGCAGTCCGCGTGAGGGAAAAGGCATCATCGAAAAAAAAGCACCATCCATCACGGTAATTCCCAAGTTTTTGAGTTCAGGAGGTACATCCATCAACGCCATCTCGGTAATTTCTTGTTTGAGTTGCGTGCGCGTTCCTGAAAAATCTCCTACAAACTGATTGAGTCCGCTATAGGTGCAGTTGAACACATAACGGCTGAAAATTTCGGATTCATTGCCCTCTTTATCCTCTATAACAACATTGAGAGCGTCACTTCTCTTTGAGATTGCAGTAACGCGATTCTCAAGCCGTATCTCTACACCACATTCGTTTAATTCTATTTTTGCCCAGCTAGCTAACTTACTGGCATCAAAGGCATATTCCTCAACCAAAAAAACTTCTTCAATAAAGTGCGGTTCAAATAGTTGACGTAGAGATTGATCGGAAGGCTCAATCTTTGCACCAATCTCTTTACAGAAACGCACAAATTGTTTGGCGGTGACTTTGGAGTTGCGACGCGCAATCGCATATAGTTTGGTGAAATCTTGCTTTACTGCCTCTGGCCAATCATGCACAAAACGCGGCAGATTGATGCGGCTGCGATATGCGGTGGTAAAGCTGCGCGGGTAATGGTAGCCATTATGGATGCGAGCTTGATTGTTGTAAGAAGCGTGGGCAAGTAATGTTGCCTCCCGCTCCACAAGTACAACCTGTTTGAGACCCCGTTGTTTAGTCAGATAAATCGCGATTGCGGCACCGTAGAAGCCGCCACCAATAATGACTGCATCAATAATCGAATTGTTACGCGTCGTCATCGTTAATCCGATTTAGGCTGAAAGGGGGACTCCTGCGGCATCACTGTTTCAATATTGAGCTTCTCTCGACGCGTCATGCGTGCGCTGGTGAACTCTTGTCCGACATGGTAAAGCGGGCCATCATTTTGCAAGCTGACCATATTCAAAATATATTCGCCCAGCACCAATAACACTAATGAAATCAGGAAAAACATTCCAGATTGCTGGAGCGACATGCTGACCCATCCAGGAGCAACATCTGTTTTGAAGAGCGCAACCGCGACAACATAAACCGAATACAGCAGATTGGATATAGCACCAAACAAGGAGAGCAACGTGACAAGGCGCATCGGGACTCGAGTCGTTGAAACCAACATCCGCATCCCTCGATCAATACTTTCACCGAGTTGTTTAGGGTGAGCTGCCTTAGGCGATGCGCTGTAACTGAGATTTACTTTAGCAAATCCACCCGTTGCTGGAAGATGGCGATACGTTATCGCGGGTTGCGGATGCTGAAGAATAAAGTTGATAACGCGCTTACTCAACACACGATACTGCGGGGCTTCTTTAGCCAGATGAATATCATTAAGCATTTTATACAGCCAATTAAATACTGAATATGCACTACGATAGGCAAAGTTTTGCCTCGCTTTTTGCTCGTTATGCGCAAAAACCACATCTGCTCCGCTAACCGCCTTATCAAGCATTTCAGCTAAAAAACCGAGATCGTCATTAATCGGGTCAATGACTGCAACAAAATCCCCCAATGCGTTTTCTAACCCAACCCATGCTGCAGTATCCGCATCGACTTCTTTTATGAGTGCGTAAATCTGAAGGTTTGGTAGTCCATCTTTACCTGATAGCTTTTTGAGTATGGATACGCTGTCGTCATCAGATGAATTATCAACAACGACAATTTCGTAGTCTATTACCAGCTTGGTTAGCAATAGATTTGCTTCTTCCAGCAATGCAACCAACTGTTCAGATTGATTTCGAACAGGGAATACTAAAGTGAGAAATATTGGGGACTGATTTCGCATGGCTTGTCTTTAGATAAGTCCTAGTGTAGTAAAGTACGACATGCGGCAACTGACCTTTATCTGGCGTGGTATATTTTCACACTTTCAAGGTCGGTGGTTGCGTTTCTCGGCAAACTAGCTGGAAGAAAGTCACAGTGCCTAAAATGACACTCGTTATGAAAAACGGTATTGCAGGAAACATATATCTGGAAGCCTGACCATACCATGAGCTGGCATCTAGAATTCCAAACAACCCAACTCTTCCGAGAACAACTAGGCTGACAATACCAGCTATAACGAGCGTGTCAGTCCCCAGCTTCCTTCTATAAATAGATATAAAAATAGCCAACAAGGTCAATCCCAATAATACCCAGTCAATCAAAGACCATACCTTGGCAATCAAACCAAGGAACACATCGGGCTTGGTTGGGTCTATGTGATTATTTAACCGTTCTAATCTGGCGGGTTTTGTAGATGGTATAAATAAACTATCAATCCCCACGCGCACGCCTTTCAAACTTGCTATATCGCGAATCTGACCTGTCGACAGCCCCGTCAAGTCCAATTGCCCAATTTTCCCGTTATCTAAACGCACATACAGCTTGTTTTGATGTTCTGTATTGGCTCGAATCGAGAACGGTATCGCACCAATCACATCGGGTCGCTCAGGTGCATCAAGTAAGTTCCATGCCCCCCCTTGATTCCCTCGTAAACCAATCAGACTTCTTGGCGGAGCAATCACCCATCCGACTATCTCAGTATATTGGGGTATTTTACGTCGTCCGAGAAGTAAGCTAAAATCCGCAAGCTGTTTTGGGGTCGCATTTTCACTCGGTCTATCTAAGTTGGCGAGTGACACAGAGGGAGATATGGTCAATTCAAACTCCCTTAGCAATGATTCAGGCAGATATTCTATCCATTTCTTCCAGTCTGGATCGACAAAAGGAATCAATGTGGAACGCTTGTTAAGAGTCCCTTTTAAAAAAGCCTGTTCCAGTTCATCTGCTATTGCCTTGTATTGTGTTTCAGCATTTGTTGCGGTGGAATGCCATCCCACCGAGGCTGCCGCATCCCGAATTGCCCAATAAAAAATCCAATCGCCAATTTCATTCGTGACACCTGATTCCATTTCAGAAGTCATTCGTGCTAAGTTTTGCCCAACGCGCCCCTCAAAATAAGGTTGAAGTTGTGCGAAAGTCGGACTGGCACGATATGCAATATTTCTCGTTTCAGCCACTACGGTTACATGTCTAGGGGTCTCTTTTATAGGAGCAATCGCCATTAGTGCGTTAACGGCTCGAACGTACTGTGGAGCTGCTAATTCATAACGTGCAAAAACACCCCAGCGAGCATAGTTCACACTAGCTAATAAGCAACCAATGACTATGGTCGCCACAATTGGAGTGACTATCAGAGGGTATAGTAAATTGCCGCGATTTTCTTGTTTCCACCAGTAATTACCTCTCATCCAAGAGAGTATGACTATGCCAATTATTGGCAGTAGCAACAAAAATCCCTCTTTACGTGTATGGAAGGCAATTGCAAATCCGATACTATAAAGAAACAATGCAACTCTTCGTCTTAGGAAATCGCTTGGGCTCTGACGCAAATTCCATATATCCAAAGCGGCGGCTATAACAAAAACTACAATTACGGTAAGAAAGGTCTCCGCTAATGCCCTGTCAAACAAAACAAGACTATAAGGATGATATGCAAGAAGGATAAATGCAAAAACGCCCGCCCAAGTTTTTTTTGACAATTTAGAAATAGCAAATCCCAAATAACCCGCACCAATTAACCAAGCATAATCAATTGCAACGCGAGCAGGAAAGCCAAAATCACTTAGCACCATTAGCCAAATTCCATATATGGGTAAATGGGCAAAAGCCATATTATGGTAACCACCACCGATAAATCGGCGCAAGGCGGCATCGACATGCCAGTATTCATCGTAAGGGGAAAATGTCGCTAGAATGTCGCGATCAGAAGTTAGAAATACACGAAATGTCACTATACAAAATAATGCAATCAGCAAAATAGCTTGTTTTGATATTAACCTGCCGTGAATTGTTGTTTTCTTCATTTTTTTGTGCTTCTTTCTATGAACCGCTTCCCAAGAGCAATACCACGAATCTCTATGTGGCGATACGTTAACTCCGAGATTAATAATGTCGGCATTAGAACGAATAACGCGCATACCGCAAAACCATAACCTCCTAGTGTTGGATAGCAGTATTCGTAGATTCGGCGAGTTAGCGATCCAGTTAAATAAATAATCACTGCATGTGTCAAGTAGATACTGTAACTGCGCTCGCCAATATGTTGCAATACTGGATGAGCCATCCATTTTTTTGTACTAACCACGCTCAGCACAGCTATAAATCCAAAAGAAAGCCCCCAAAGTTGCATATCAGGTCGCCCTAAAGCAACCAAGAACGTGGCTGCATCAGACAGCAAAAAAAGGGTCAGTACTGGCCCCAGTAGAACTGCAAGCCACCATAGACTGCGTCGTACCATGCCCATTGACGAGTTGATTTTCTGAACCGTCCAATATCCCAAAACACCGCTGCAAAACACCCCCAGTTGAGACATAAAAGCATAGTGTGCATATCCAGACGGAATGCCAGCATCAACTTCTAATGCACGTCGATAGGTATAACTGGCCAAGATTGCTAAAAAACTCAGTATAGCTGCAGCGCGTAGCGATCGCACTGACACCATGATAAGAGGAAGAAAAGCATAAAACACCATTTCCACACCGATAGTCCAACTCGCCCAGACAATTCCTTCCGCCTCCTTAGGTGCGAAATTAAAGATAAATAACAGGCTCATTAGGATACGTTGAAAATCCAGCTTACCATTGAAGACATAAATGATTAATAAGCAATGCACCACTAACATGATGTAAAAAAATGGCGCAATACGAAAGAACCTTTTTGTCAAATACCCAAAGATCCATCTTGAACCATTTGATTGCGCATATTTTTGATTCGAGTAAAGCAGGGAAAATGCACTTAGAACAAAAAACAGCAAAACCCCTGTCCCGCCATGTGATGCGATTAAACCCCACGATTTAGGGAGGGGGATTAATGCAATATAATGAAGGTGAAATAAGAAAACCATGAGTGCAGCCGCTCCTCGTAGGGCATGAATCCCCGCAAGATGATGTGCGCCACCCGCCATCTGAGTCGAGACAGTATTCATTTTAGCTCCGTCACGCCAAGCATGAACCAATCAAACCAAGGCTTCCCATCGCCGTTATCTACCACTACGGTTAATAACTCAGCATTTGTAAGATTGATTGTTTTCATATTATTCGAATCACGGCTTACCTCAAACCGCCCCATTGATTTTCCATCTAACAAAAACTCCACACCTACCGTTCCTGCTTCTTTAACCGCAGTAGCATCAGCAGGTAAAGTGGCAATAAATGATTGAGCTATCATTTTGTGGTAGCTGCGCGCTAGTTTAAAAGAAATCTTGCTTGGACTCTTCTCTCCAGGATGTATGAGAATTCCTTCTTTGCGCAACTCAAACAAGCCCGCTTTATCGTCAATCTCTATTTTTGAAGCGAGAGCGAACAATGCGCGTGTTTTTTCGATATTGATAGTTGGCAAAGCAGCTTGAACAGCAGTCAGTTTTGGGGCGATGGCACCTGGTGCCTGTATCGTTTCATACCTATCTCCACACCCTGATAGTAAAATAATCACGGTCAGCAATAACAAGACGTACTTGCTGCTAATCAACGGCATTTCCTAACCTCTCTGATTCTTTAATCCAATTTTTCATTCGTAATAAACCGTTAGTGGGATCAATTTTGGGAGTCCAACATAACTCTCGTTTTGCTCTTGTTATATCCAATACATTTATGGGGGGCATCAAGAGGACAGGAGGGCATAAACTCAAGCTTCGCTTTTTTACCAGCGATAAACTCAAGAGCTGAGATAAGTTCAACGCGCGTGACTGGTACCCCAGCCCCAATATTGAACAGATGTCCCCTACCAGAATAATCCATAACAGATACCAATGCACTAATCACATCTGCGATGTTGATATAATCCCTTACAATAGATCCGTCGCCCCACACGTCAATTTTTTCATGATTAATTATTCTACCCATTAAAACTGCTACGGCACCTTGAGTAGAGATTAATCGTTGCCCCTCACCATGTGGATTTGACACCCGCAAAATGTGGCAATCAATCCCGTGTAGCATCCGATATAATTCCAAATACTTTTCAATCGCTAGCTTTGCTATACTATACGAACAAATAGGATCTGTTGGATTTGACTCACTTATAGGTAAGTATCTTGGTAACCCGTAAACTGTTCCGTCAGATGACAAAAATATAATTTTCTTAAGTCCAGTTTTACGAGCCTGTTCTAAGAGGACAATTGTATTCACTACATTGCTTTGTACGTCATAAGCAGGTGAATCATTCGATGTATTTGGTATGGTTATTGAAATCAAGTGGAAGCATATATCGCATCCTTACAATGCATATCTAAGACTTTCGGCATCTGAGAAATCCTTCTCGATCAACTCTACTTGGGGCATTAATGCAGGTGCAATCAATAAGTTTACGCTGGCTCTATCGAATACTCGCACCGATATTCCAGTAAAAACCATCGCCTCAACCAGATGAGAGCCAATAAGCCCTTTTCCTCCTAAAATCAAAGTGTGCTTATACATGACTCACTATTTAACAACGTTGGGTTTTACCGTAACGAGAACCTCAATATATTCGGCACGGATCCCCTTGTTTACATCATCAATGTACAACGTATAGGTAAACAACCCTGTTGCGTCAAATATGCATTTGACGATGTCATAGCCCCAGTCCATGGTAACCAATGAGCCTTGAGAATCAATCGGGTTGCCGTGATATATAGGCGGTTCAACATACTCAATGGAGTCGTCGTTTCTCATTTTGGCACGCAATTTTGAAGCCCCCATTTTGTTTACTAGAGGAACCGTAAATATATGCGCGCCACCGGGCTTTAATGTACGTGCAATCTCCTGAAATGCTTTGGCTGGATTAAAAATATGCTCCATGACATCCTGACTAATATGCAAGTCAATGCTTTCATCGCCAAATGTCATGGATTCAAGATTTTCACATCTCATACCGTTATGCTCTGTTCCTAACTTCTGATCAGGAAAAAATTGGGATGGTCTATAGACCTTGCATTCCTGAGCTAATCGAATACTGGCACCCCGATTGCCAGGTGACGTTTCATGAATAATCAGATCTCGCCAGTTAGGGTAGAACTGTTCAATAACCTGCATAAGTGCTCGTTCTCTTGGGATGCTTCCGCATTTTGAGCACAAAAAATGGTCTCTTAGCCAAGCGTTTTTAGCAATGAAAGACACTTCTTGGTTGCAAGTGGAGCAATGACCTTGACTCTCGAGAATATTCTCGCCTGTTAATTGTTGTTTTCTCAATAATGAGCGTAGCAATTTGATCATTTTTAATTTTCCATTAATATTAAGATGTCGGGGATCATTGTGACCACCCAAAAGACAAATTCAAAAAACTTATAAGTACGCAAAATTTTGAATTGTGGTGCTCACAATGCTTATTACTGCCCTCATTCAATACCTTGTTTTCCTTGAGTAGCATAAATACAAGAATATAAGGCGAATCGAAAAGTTGAATCTGCCATTTAATTAGTCAGCCAACCCTAGCCGAAAAGTTTGCGCTTTCTGTTTAACGTCTTCCGTTAGTTGATATGTATTTTCAACCATTTCTTGAACGGCAATAATTTCTCGTAATAGTGATTGCCGCTCACCCCCACCAATAACACTTTGTTCATGTCGCCGATGTAGATTGGCTGTTCGCGGAGAAAATGCAATACTCCCACCTGCAAGCACTTTAAGATATACAACCCAGTCACCAGCTTTTTTAAATTGAACAATCTCATCAAAATACTTGCTGAAAACACTGTCAATTACATCGCGTTTAAAGACTACCGCACTTACATTTGGTATGGTATTCAATATAGCTAAAGACGATTTACACTCATCAGCCCCGCTTTCAATGTAAGCGCGTTTCCATTTTTCCTGAGAAACAGGCGATAAATAATCCCGATAATTTTTGGCTTGCGTTATGCCATCAGCATTAAACTGCTGTGAATCGCAATAGCTTAATACTACCCGCCCCGACACAAGTGGCGATACAACTGTTTCAAGGAAATCTGGCTCGCTTAAGTCATCAGCTTCTGCAATCCATACAAAATCACCCGTTGCAAGTGAAATTCCCTTTTGCCATTGCGAGAATACACTACCTGAATTAGTTTCATTAATGACAACTTTTGCCTCAACATGATTTAATGCCAGCCAATTGGAGATTTTAGCAACGCTTTGATCTGTTGATGCATCATCTAATATAATTAACTCAAAAATGGGTATCGTTTGATTCTTAATACTAGCAAGACGCTCTTCAATGTACCGTGAGTAGTTATAATTAGGCACAATTACCGATACTTTCGGCAGAGTTATGCCCAAAATTTCACACAACTCAAATATATATGGTCGAAAAGCAAAATGATCATCTATGTGGTTTTGCGCAACCGTTCCTAAGTCAGAGGATGTTTCTTTATTGTCAAGTAGCTGACAAATTGCATCAGAAAACAATATCATGTCGAATGATGGAACTGTCTTCCCCCCTACTTTTTCAACTAGACTTGCCGCCCCACCTGTCCCCGAAAATGCTACAACAGGCACGCCCGCATCAAATGATTCCAATACAACATTAGGAAATGGATCTTCTCGTGAAGTCAGCGCATAAACATCTGATCCAGCATGAAACAATGCAGTATCAGGATTGTATCCAACAAAATGGATACGATTTTTTAATGGATTATTTTGTAGTCTTTTTTCGATTTCATATTGCATCTCCTGTTCCCAATGCCCTACCCATACAAAATCAATGTCCCCCCGTTTTGCCAGAATATTTAATGCGCACTCAACAAGTAAATCAGCACCTTTTCTGTGATCCACATAACCAACTGTGAGTACGATATTCGTATTGGCGTTCAAACCAAGCTGATCACGCAGCTTTCGTCTTGCAGTTTGCCTGTCGTTTCTCCACCTGTTTCTGCGAAACAATCCCTGTGGGCGAATAATTTGCTTGTTTTGCTCTACCACAGCAAACTTTGAGAAACCATCAGCAACAATTTGTGCTGGAAATACGACAGCCTTAGCATGAGCGGCAATCTGTTTGGCCTGCTCTTCCAAGTGATTGTTTTGAATTACCCCAGCTAACTCATGTACGAGACAGATACTTTCGATACCCGCATCTTTAAATGCTGGAATTACACTACCCGAAACCGTTGTATTAACAATGGCATGTTTAAAACCACGCCGCGTCAATGAATTGGCTAGGTTTCTTATTGTTACACCCTCATGGTCGGCATCGCTTAAATCGTGAACAGTGGCGAGTGCAGAAAAGTCGTTTACTAGCCGCCCCTTTCCCAGCAGAACAACCTCCACCTCTAAGCGTAAGTCCTGTTTAAGGGCGCGAAGCATTCCTAAAGCCAGAAACTGGGCTCCATGAGGGTGTGCGTCATGAGATACAAGGATAATTTTTTTATTTTTTGTTTCGCTAGTCAATGCTCTTCGAGTTGCCTCAAGATATGCGTAGCCGTTGCGCTGATCAGGCTCTAAGTGAGCTCCTTCCGCCCATTCGTTCCATGCATTAACGAAAATTAACCGCTCATCTAAATTATTGGTTCTATCACAAGTTTCAGCAACAGCATTTTCTAGCCATTCTTGGTAGCCTTTTGGCGTGCTATTTAAAAATACAGTCCCTTTGTTTTTTCTTCTTGCCGTATTGTCCCAAGAAGGACAAACACTTCTGAATAGCTTGTAGTCTGGTCTTTGGTAGTTGCGTGAACGTTCAACAAAAATCTGCCAGTTATAAACTGTTCCTCCAAAACGGTCGGACAGTGGCTTAACTGTATCGGTGATGTTGGGGGGGGCGGAATTGTTCGGTGGGAATTCGATAGCCGCATCAAAACCATAATTTTTCGGATCAGCTGTTTCAAACGACTGTGTATAAGCAAGGTAAATCTCGCCAATCCCATTTTTCAGGCACCACTCTCTCCAACGTTTTGCTGTTGCTTTAACCGACGGGAGCAAGCTAGGTCTGTACACCAATAACAGTGGTTTCCCATCGATACGTATATAGCGCTCATCTTTTAAGTATTGAGCAATATGTTGGATAAATGCTAAATCGTCCTCAGGCGAATGTTTCTGTCCGATAAGAATTTCGCTATCCAAGCCATCCCAGCGACGGCTCCAATTCTCATTCGCCCAGCAGAGGCAGAATGGCAAATCCAAGCTGGGATCAGCTAGATAATTTTCAATTGGCTTTTCCAGCAACAGTTTCCCGCCAAACCAGTAAGTATAAAAACAAAATCCGCCAACACCATAGAGCTTTGCTAATTCAATTTGACGATGTTGGGTCGTTGAGTCGAGTAAATTGTAATAGCCCAATTCGCCAGGTTGATGCGGTTGGTAGTGCCCCTCAAACTGTGGCTGCGCAGGCTTGACATTGGTCCACTCAGTAAATCCTTCTCCCCACCATGCATTGTTTTCAGCAATCGCATGGAATTGGGGTAGATAAAAGGCAATTAACCTAATAGGTATATTTTTCGGCGGCAGTGCTTGAAGCAATGGTACATATATATCCGTCGCTTGCTCAGACGGATGTGATGTTAGAACTTGGTGCGCGGCAAATTCAAACGTCTCATCGCAGGGCGAATTCATAGCCACCCAGCTGCGGTACGCCTTGCTCCAACTTAACAAAGCGGGAAAATTGCTGAACAACCTGTGTTTAAAAAGCAATTTTTGCCGAGTTGAGAATGGCATCTTGTGCCATAGCAGGCGCATGCCACCTGAAAGAGTCTTTCTCATAAAACGGTTCGGTTTGTTTACTGCACTCTCTCGAACAAACCGTAAAGGCTTAGTTATTTTCCAGCTTGTCGAGCTCATGATACGGTCACGCTCTGCAAAATAACTGATGATCTGTCCGTCGCGTTCAGCGACTACTTGATAAAGGTTTCTGATTTGAAGCTCACGATCAGCCACCGTCAGTTGGAAATTATTGATCTGACTCTCACGGCTCGCCAACGCCTGATTGAGGCTGCTGATCTGCACATCACGCTCAGTCATCCGCTGGTGACGGCCTCGAATGAGTGCGATTGCCTTAAAGGCAAGATTGAACTGATCATCGGAAAATGTTTCCTTAGTATCGGGCACTTGCTTGCTGTATCCAAAAGTCTCGAAATCCTCCGCATACAATGTACGGATCAAATCAGAACTTCGCTCCGTCACGAACTCTGGAAGATAAGGAATCAGGCTCTCGTTTGTGCGTCTGTTAGCAAAAGGATCTGGAATATATCCGCCGAGCCGAATCGCTAGTGCCTGACTAAGCTCTTTTGCATTCTCGATTTTGACCAGCTTTGAGTAATTGATCAGGTCAGGGCGAAGCAGAGTTGCTTGCGGTGTCCAGTGAACATCCCAGTAAGAGGGTGCCTCGTTGATTACGAGATGCTCAAGAAAATCTTCGAAAGCAGCTGCAATGTCGTCCGAACATTCAATCGGACGATGGAAAAAATTGCATTTGAGGTAAGGGCTTATTTGTAGAGGCTCTCGTAGTAGCAACTTCGATTGCCATGCCGAAAAAATTCGCTTGTACGGATTGCGGACTACTGCGAACCGGAAATATGAATCTGAGGTGAGCACTTCTGAAAGAGCTTCTGGCATCAAGCCAGTTACATCGGGTGCCACCTTATAAAAAGTGTCGTGGATAACTAGATCTGGATCAGTCTCGGCACTGTCAGTGGTGCCACGCAAAGCCTGTGTGTGCCCCTCTAAGGCTGCAAACCACCATTTAAGCGAAGTGCAGGCAACTTTGGGTGTGGAAACGTAGAGAAGCTTGTAACGCTCAGAACGATAGCTGTTCCAGCGGAGGTAATCAAATAAATTCTCTTTGTCCAACAATGGCCAATCACGAATATCTATCATATTTGTACTACAAAATGTAATTTGAACATATCTACTTCACGACAAACGATCTAAAAACGAGTTACATTTCCCTGCCCAAATCCCTGCAGTTTTTTGTTTATCCAAATGATGATCGCAAGAATCTGGGTTCCGGAAGAAATCATGTACCAAATTCGAAGATCTATCCAATACCGCATCTGTAATATCGAAATAGCTTATGCCTAACTTATTGGCCAAGTCATTTAATTTTTGATTATACTTAAGCGTTAATTCTGTACGCTGTTGGAGACTGACAATGATTTCGGCTCTTTTATTTGCGACATCACTCAAATCGACACCATCACGGATAGTTGGTAAACTTGCCCCTGCGATACACAATCTAACAAAACCCTTTTCAAGCACCTCTTCTAGAAATTGACTGTAAGCATCAATGGATTCTTGAAACTGTTTTTCGATACTTTCACCATATTGTTTTGCTCTCCACCATATAACAAAACCGCAATCTACCTCACCCAAGTGAATAATCACATATGAACCCGCTGGCTGATTCAAAAGCGAAGCTCGATAAATATTTATGGCATCAGTCAATGAGTTAGGGTTCCTCAACCCTACGACGGTGGCTCCTGGCACTATCGAAAAACAACTACTCCTAACATTTAGGATGCCCAAGTCGGCAGCAAACTTAAGTGCATCTAAATGAGAATCGCCAAGTGCTAGCAAGTGACTGGTTGTCATCTTCACCCCTACATCATTTCTAATGAAGGTTCACATGTTGATGAGTCAACGTATCCAAACGATTTTTGCTTGTCGTTTGGAATAATTCGGAACATGAGCGCATCCAAAATTCGATGCGGGCAATTTGGCTCTTGACTTGACCATATTCCTCCACCAACAAAATACACACCTGGCAGCAAATCCATTCTAAAACCGAAGCTGATTTTAAAGGATTTTCCAGCACCGACATGCTCAACGTACTTTCCATCTTCTGGATAACGTTGCCCAGTGATGACCACTCCAGAAATAGATCGGATGTGAATGCCAAAATAAACGCCCTCAAAATCAGTCAAAAAGCACCCAGAAATTACAAATTGGTAATTTCCGCCTGGTTGTAGCACATTAATAATACTTCCCTTGGCATCGAGTATTTGTACCAAATCAATTTCAGCACCTTGCACTGGATAAATCGTCGTTGTATCAGGCACAAGACCAGGATCAAAGGCATCGGAAGGACGCTCATTGGAAACAATCTCTGACCTACTTTCGATGTCGATTTCTATAACCTCGCCCGATTGATCTGCTGCGCGGTATTCATGAACCAAGAGTTTCTGTTCTTCAACAGGAGCGTAAATCAACTTTTGGTATGCACGTATGGCTTTGGGTGCCGAGCTGTACATGAGTCGTACTCCATGATCAAGAAGCAGGGTTTTGTCGCATAATTCAATTATGCTTGCGGGAGAGTGTGAAACAAAAAGAATCGATGTACCTCTGATCTTTAGTTCCTCCAGCCGTGCGAAACACTTTCGCTGGAATTTTTCGTCACCAACGGCAAGTGCTTCGTCGACAATAAAAATGTCTGGGTCAATCACGGCTTGAACAGCGAAAGCTAATCTAACTTGCATGCCGCTGGAATAGGTCTTTACAGGCTGCTCAATAAACTCACCTATGTCGGCAAATGCGACAATTTCATCAAAGCGGGCATCAATTTCTAGTTGAGTCAGCCCCAGCACTGAGGCGTTCATATACACATTCTCGCGCCCCGTGAATTCGGGGTTGAAGCCAGAACCCAACTCCAGTAGGGCAGCGATTCTACCATGAGTTTGAATGCTGCCGCTGGTGGGGGTTAACGTGCCGCAAATCATTTGCAGCAAGGTGGATTTGCCGCTGCCGTTGCGTCCAATAATGCCAACAGTTTCTCCTTTTCTAATTTCAAAGGACACATCCTTCAAAGCCCAAAATTCTCGGAAGTATTGTTTATGGGCTTTGCCTGCCATGCGACGCATTCGGGGCAAAACAAATTGCTTGAGTCGGTCACGCGGGGTGTCGTAAATTTGGTAGCACTTGCTAAGGTTGCTCACGCGAATGGCGATGTCTGTATTCATTTTGCGCATGCAGAGATTAGTGTAATGAGGCGGAGTTAAAGTACATCTGCGAACCCTTTTCTGGTTTTTTGAAACCATGCATAGCCTGCCCACGCGACGATGGTCGCGGCACAGGTGTAAATACCTAAGCCAAACCAGTTCGGCAAATGCCCCCAAATCAGCACCTCACGTGCTTGTTCGATAATAAAGGTCAACGGGTTTGCCATGATGAAAGGGCGAAATCTTTCGGGTACGGCGGTGACGGGATAAAAAACGGGGGAAAGGAACATGAGCACGGTGGTAATAACCCCAATCGCCTGCCCGACATCGCGTAAAAATACGCCTAAAGAAGCCAGTATCCACGCCAACCCCAGCGTGACAATAATCAACGGCAACAAAACCAGCGGAATAAAAACAATTGTCCAGTGCACATAACCATTGAATAAGACAAAGGCAGTAATCAACACACCCAAGCTAATCAGGTTGTGAAACAACGCCGCACCTGTAGCAACCACGGGCAGTATCTCAATCGGAAAAACGACTTTTTTGACGTAATTGATATTGGATAATATCAATCCAGGCGCACGGTTAATCACTTCAGAAAATAGATTCAATACGATCATGCCCACAAATAGCACCACCGCAAATTGCGTTTTGCTGTCGTCGCCCCCAATTTCACCCCAGCGAGATTTAAATACTTCTGAAAAAACAAAGGTATAAACCACCAACATCAGCACAGGGTTAAAAAAAGACCATGCCATGCCCATCGCCGAACCTTTATAACGTCCCACGACTTCACGCTGTATCATTTGCAAAATCAATTGACGATTCCGCACGATGCTTTTAGCCAATGCCACCAACGAAGTGGGGTGGGCAGCGTGAGGGTTAATGGTAATTGAGTTCATATTTAAGGGGGCGTTGTCGTTTAAGTACCCACGCTTTTAGGGGCGATGGTTAGGTTGCTTGTTAAGCAGGGTGCGCATTCTACCCGCTTTTAATAAGCGATTCATTTTGTGAGTGAATCCGATCCGCCTAGATTTACGTACTTACAACGAATTGTATCCAGCCATCAATCCCAGCTTAACGCGCCCCCCGATTGGTACTCTGTCACCCGCGTTTCAAAGAAGTTTTTCTCTTTTTTGATGTCGATCATTTCCGCCATCCATGGGAATGGATTGGTCGCACCTTGATAAAGCACATCTAGCCCAATTTGTTGGCAGCGGCGATTGGCGATAAAGCGCAAATACTCTTTGAACATGCTGGCATTCAAGCCCAAAATCCCGCGTGGCATGGTGTCTTCGGCGTAGGCGTATTCCAATTCCACGCCTTTTTGCATTAGCTCACGGATTTCTTCGCGGAAGTCTGCTGTCCACAAATGCGGGTTTTCTAGTTTGATTTGGTTGATGACATCCACGCCAAAATTCAGGTGCATGGATTCATCGCGCAAGATGTATTGATACTGCTCCGACGCGCCCGTCATTTTGTTTTGACGACCCAAGGCGAGAATTTGCACAAAGCCAACGTAGAAGAACAGCCCTTCCATAATGCAAGCAAATACAATCAAACTGCGCAATAAATCTCGATCTGAGTCAGGCGTACCCGTTTTGAATTCAGGATTAGTCAACACGTCGATAAACGGTAGCAAGAATTCGTCCTTGTTCCGAATGCTCGGCACTTCGTGGTACATGTTGAAAATTTCGCCTTCGTCCAAGCCCAAGCTTTCCACGATGTATTGATAGGCGTGGGTGTGAATCGCTTCTTCAAACGCTTGGCGCAATAAAAATTGGCGGCATTCTGGGTTGCTGATATGGCGATATGTACCCAACACGATATTGTTGGCGGCGAGACTGTCAGCAGTGGTGAAGAAGCCCAGATTGCGCTTAATCAAACGGCGTTCGTCTTCGCTGAGTTTGTCGCTTTTCCATAAAGCGATGTCGGCAGTCATATTCACTTCCTGCGGCATCCAATGATTCGCGCACGCATTCAAATATTTATCCCACGCCCATTTGTACTTAAACGGGACTAGCTGATTGACATCCGCATTGCAATTGATAATGCGCTTGTCCTCGACATTGATACGTCCTGTGCTGGCGGCGGCTTGAGTCGGGGCAGCGTGTACGGCAGGCGCGACAGGCTCTTCCGATGCCACGGGCGCGGCGACGGGGGCAGCGAACGGCGTAGCGGGTTTGGCAAATGGCTTCATCATCGCGGGAGACTTCCCTGCGCCCATGCGCATCATCCCCGACGGCAAGCCCGTCGTTTTAACTTCTTCTTCAAATTTCAACATGGTGAACTTCCTTTAATCTTTGTAAATAATGCAACTTCTCAATGAATAAATGAAAAGTAGGCATACGCTAATGTAGCAACCACTATCATTGCAGTCTCAATGCGATCTATGGTCACGTTAACGCTTTTGGTCTGAATCTTCATATGTGACCCTGTTTTTCAATAAAACCTACTGACACGCCTCGCATTCTGGATTATCAATCGAGCAGAACTGGGCGGTGGGTTCACCTACCGACACGGCATTCAATGCACCCGCTGCCCCCGTGGATTTCTCCGCTGAGGTCGCACCCAATGTGCGCAGGTAATACGTGGTTTTCAGTCCGCGCAGCCAAGCTAATTTGTAGGTTTCGTCCAACTTGCGACCCGACACGCCCGACATGTAGATGTTCAAGGATTGGGCTTGATCTATCCATTTTTGACGGCGAGAAGCGGCTTCGATCAGCCAGCCTGGTTCGACTTCAAACGCCGTGGCGTACAGTGCGCGCAATTCGTTCGGAATACGATCAATTTTCGCCAAGGTGCCATCGAAGTATTTCAAATCAGCAATCATCACTTCGTCCCACAATCCCAATCGCTTCAGGTCATTGACCAAGTAGTCGTTAATCACCGTAAATTCGCCTGACAAATTCGATTTCACGAAGATGTTTTGGTAAGTCGGTTCGATACACGCTGACACGCCGATGATGTTGGAGATGGTCGCCGTAGGTGCTATCGCGATGCAGTTGGAGTTGCGCATCCCGTGGGTTTTGATGCGTTCACGCAGCACATCCCAGTCCATGCTGTAGGACAAATCAACTTCCAAATAACCGCCGCGTTGTTGGTACAGCAGTTCCAACGAATCCTGCGGCAATATGCCTTTGCTCCACAAACTGCCATCAAAAGTGCTATACACGCCGCGCTGTTCCGCCAATACGCTGGAAGCCCAGTAAGCGTAATAACACACCGCTTCCATCGAGCGATCTGCGAACTCCACCGCGGCTTCAGACGCGTAAGGAATGCGCAATGTGTGCAAACAATCTTGGAAACCCATGATGCCTAAGCCCACGGGGCGGTGGCGCATATTGGCATTGCGGGCTTTATCCACCGCGTAGTAGTTAATGTCGATCACGTTGTCCAACATGCGCATCGCGGTATTGATGGTGCGGCGCAATTTTTCGTGGTCGAGTTCGCCGAATTTTTCGTGTCCTTCAGGATACAAATGCGCGGCTAAATTGACCGAACCCAAGTTACACACGGCGATTTCGTCGGCGTTGGTGTTCAGCGTGATTTCGGTACACAAATTCGAGCTGTGCACTACGCCGACGTGTTGTTGCGGCGAGCGGATGTTGCATGGGTCTTTGAAGGTCACCCAAGGATGCCCCGTTTCAAACAACATGGTCAACATCTTGCGCCACAAACTTGCAGCAGGTAGTTTTTTGAACAAACTGATTTCACCGCGAGCGGCTTTCGCTTCGTATGCTACATAAGCGGTTTCAAACGCAATACCAAATAAATCATGCAAATCAGGCACTTCGTTTGGCGAGAACAATGTCCATTCCGCACCTTCCATCACCCGCTTCATAAACAAGTCAGGAATCCAATTCGAGGTATTCATGTCATGCGTGCGGCGGCGGTCGTCGCCCGTGTTTTTGCGCAAATCGAGGAATTCTTCGATGTCCATGTGCCATGTTTCCAAATACGCACAGACCGCACCTTTGCGTTTACCACCTTGATTGACCGCTACAGCGGTGTCATTGACCACTTTCAAGAATGGCACGACCCCTTGCGACTGTCCGTTGGTGCCTTTGATGCGCGCCCCCATCGCACGCACAGGTGTCCAATCGTTGCCCAAGCCGCCCGCGAATTTCGACAACAGCGCGTTTTCTTTAATTGCGTCGTAAATGCCTTCCAAGTCATCAGACACCGTGGTCAGATAGCAAGACGACAATTGCGAACGGCGTGAACCTGAGTTGAACAAAGTCGGCGTGGAACTCATAAAATCAAAGCTGGACAGCAATTGGTAAAACTCAATCGCCCGTGCTTCGCGGTCGGATTCGTTTAATGCCAAGCCCATCGCCACACGCATAAAGAAGGCTTGCGGCAATTCCACGCGTTTTTCGTTGATGTGTAGGAAATAGCGGTCGTACAAGGTTTGCAAACCCAAATAACCGAATTGCAAATCGCGTTGCGCATCCAGTGCCGCGCCCAAGCGCGCTAAATCAAACTCCGCCAAGCGTTCATCTAACAATTCCGCTTCAATCGCTTGTGCGATAAATTGCGGGAAATACGCGGCGTAGCGCGTCGCCATTTCGGCTTGAATAATCGGTTCGCCCAATACGTCGCTACAGAAATTATTCAGCAACAAACGGGCGGTGACAAAATTGTAGGCAGGTTCTTTTTCAATCAACGAACGTGCCGCCATAATCAAGCACTTGTTCACCTCCTTGCGCGACACGCCGTCGTACAAATCTTTTACGGTCAGCTTAATCACGGTCTCCGCTTCGACCACCTCGCCCAAGCCCGCGCACGCATCTTGCACCGCTGCTGTCAGCAAAGTCAGGTTCAAAGGCTGTGTGCTGCCGTTCAATTCGACCACATTGATGGTGTGATCCAGATGATGGGTGGCGGCTGCACGGGTCTGCGCGTGCGCTTCACGATACAAGATATACGCCCGCACCACATCATGCTCACCTGCCCGCATCAAGCCCAATTCCACCATGTCTTGAATATCTTCAATGTGGAATGTGCCGCCTTCAGGACGGCTGCGCATCAAGGCATACACCACGCCTTCCGTTAAATTCTCTACTGCATCCCGCACCCGTGCAGAGGTCGCAACTTGCTCGCCTTTGACCGCCAAAAAGGCTTTACTCAACGCAATCGCAATTTTAGACGGCTCAAACCCTACGACATCGCCATTACGACGTATTACCTTGTGTTGGTCATAACGTTGAACCGCCTCTTGGGCAGGAGAGTCAGAATAGGGTGAGGTGTGTAGCATAAATAGATCCTTAAAAAATCAAAAGTTTAGTCTTTATAAATTACAAAACCACTCACAGTAAACGAGTGGTTTTAAGTGTTTTTAAAGGGGGGCTGCTGATATGGCGCATTCTGCGTCAGAACAAAAATGGTTCCGCATTTTGCCATAATTTACCCTTGCTTATGGCAAATTATTCGGCAATGCTCATCAGTGACTTTACTTCAGGCGCAATCTGCGCTTGCAGGTCAATGATACAATTCGCCCCTTCCATTTTTTGCTAGGGCGACACGATGCACACCTTAATTTGCGGATCTATGGCGTATGACACCATCATGGTGTTTCAAGATCAATTCAAAAATCATATTCTGCCCGAAAAAATTCACATTCTGAACGTCGCGTTTTTAGTGCCTGAAATGCGCCGTGAGTTCGGCGGTTGTGCGGGCAACATCGCGTATAACTTGCAATTATTGGGCGGCAAGCCACAAATTATGGCGACGGTGGGCGATGATTTCGCGCCTTACGCAGCGCGTTTGGATAAACTGGGGCTGTCGCAAGCGCATATCAAAACCATTCCCAATAGCTACACGGGACAAGCCTTTATCACCACCGATTTGGACGATAACCAAATCACCGCTTTCCACCCTGGCGCGATGAGCTTTTCCGAACAGAACCGCGTGAGCGATGCACAAAATGTCAGCTTAGGGATTATTTCACCCGATGGTCGCACAGGCATGATCGAACACGCGCAACAATTCCGCGAAGCGGGGATTCAGTGGGTGTTTGATCCAGGTCAAGGCATGCCGATGTTTGGCGGTGAAGACTTGTTGAATTTTGTACGTTTGGCAGATTACGTGACGGTCAACGACTACGAAGCACAGTTACTGCAAGACAAAACAGGCAAAACGTTGGCGGAATTGGCGCAAGGTTTGCGCGCTTTGATCGTCACACGTGGAGGCGAAGGTTCCACGATCTATGCTGACGGCAAAGAAATCATCATTCCTTGCGCCAAAGCGGCGGCGGTGCTTGACCCCACAGGTTGCGGCGATGCGTATCGCGCAGGCTTGTTGTATGGCATTCAGCAAGGTTGGGATTGGGAAATGACAGGGCGTTTGGCCTCCTTGATGGGCACGATCAAAATCGCCAGCCTCGGCGGTCAAAACCACGCGCCGAGCATTGCAGAAATAAAAGCGCAATTCTTGCAAAACTTTGGCTTTGCCGTACCCCTGTAAATACTCGCGACTCCTTCCCCCTGCTATGGGGAGGGAATGTCGGGCTGAAACCCGACCCGTTCCACATACTTAAAATAAGTGATTATCATCGCATGTTGACACGTTCCTTTATTTTTCTCGCCGCGTTGTTATTGACCGCGTGCGCTAATTCGCCTGCACAAAACTCTGTGGCAAAAATCAACTTCGGCATTATTGAGAGCCTGAAGCCGATTGCGCTAGATGCCAGCACTCACGGCGGGGCAGCGGCGGGGCAGGTGTTTGGACAAGTTGGTGGGGCGAGCGGTGGCGTAGGACGCGGCGCGTTTGTGGGCATGATTTTGGGCGGGGTGATTGGGGGTACAGCAGGGCGTGAGGCGGGTATTGCCACCAAGCCAGGCTTGGAAATTTGGGTCAAACTGGAAGAGTACGAGCAAAGTGTGTATGCCATGCAGCCTGCACAACCTGACGCGTTTAAAGTGGGGCAACGGGTAAAAGTCATCCGCAAAGGGAACACGGCGCGGATCGAAGCCTTGGATGTCGTTACTGCATCAAGCTCTGTTGCAGCTCCTGTGCAACCTTGATGCTCACCTTTCGCCTTATGCTTCCCCGTTCCTCTTGGTTTTGGGCAAGCACGGCCTTAATCGGGCTTGCCGTGCCGATTTCCACCGCCATTAGCAATGTGTGTTTGGCGGCGGTGTTGCTGGGCGGCTTGTTCTATGGCCGCGCGATTTGGCAAATGGTTAAAAGCCAACCTGTCGCGCAAGCCGCTTGGCTATTGTTTGGCGCGTTGTGGTTAGGTACGCTCTACGGTGCAACACCGTGGCGTGAGGCGATGGGCTTGTTAGGGAAATATATTGACCTCGCGTTTATCCCCCTGTTTATGCTGATGTTGTCGGGTGAAGTCGCACGTCGTTGGGCGCAACGCGCCTTTTTCGCGGCAAGTGGGCTGATTTTATTCCTCTCCTATTTAGTCGGTTTGAAACTACTGTCCGTCCAACATTGGATGACTACTTTCTCTGCCGTCGATAATCCCGTGATTTTCCACAGCCACATCACCCAAAATAATATGATGGCCATGGCGATTTTCTTAGCCTTGCTGAATGCGCGGGAAGCCGTATCCAACAAATTGCGTTGGGTCTGGGCGGGCTTCGCGAGCTTGGCATTGTTCAACGTGTTGTTTATGGTGATAGGTCGCACGGGCTATTTGATACTATTCACTTTGCTGGGTTGGTTGGCGTGGGCGACTTTGGCGCGTTATGCCCAACGGCATGGCAAAACATGGGGCATTCGGCAAGCGATGCTTATCGTGATTGGTATGATGGCGGTCATTGTCTTGGCATTGCAATTGTCTCCCCGTTTGCACGAACGGGTCAGCGCGGTGGTTTCGGAATATCAAGCCTGGCAACCCAATCACGGCGAAGGGACATCCACGGGCGAGCGGTTGGATTTTTATTACAACACTTTGCAAATCATCCAACAGCATCCGTTGGTTGGCGTGGGAACAGGCGGATTCGCCGCTGCATTTGCCCAACAAACCGCAGGCACGGCTGCCAAAAAAACGCCTAATCCGCATAACGAATACTTGATGATGACCGCTCAAATTGGCTTGGCGGGGGGACTGTTGTTGCTGTTTTTGTTCTACACCCAATGGCGATGCGCGCCGCGTTTAGCCACGCCTTATGCCCAAGATGCCGCTCGCGGCTTGGTGTTAGCGTACATGGTCAATTGTTCGTTTAACTCCGCGTTATTGGATCACGCCGACGGCTTGTTTTTCGCGTGGCTGACCGCGCTGCTTTTTGCCGACACCCGACATGACTAGCTTGTCCATTATTCTGATTGCCAAAAATGAATCCGCCAATATCGACGCGTGTTTGGAGTCGGTCGCGTGGGCGGATGAAATCATTGTGGTGGATTCGGGCAGCACCGACGACACCATAGCGCGCTGCTTAGATCATGGCGCAAAAGTCTATGCGCATGATTGGCAAGGGTTTGGCATCCAAAAAAATCGCGCCTTAAGCTATGCCACGCAAGACTGGGTGTTTTCCATTGATGCTGATGAGCGTGTAACCCCCGAATTGCGTGATGCAATCGTAGCAGCGATGGCACAGCCAGATTTCTCTGCTTACCGTCTGTCCCGCTTATCCAATTATTGCGGACGATTTATGCGCCATTCGGGCTGGTATCCCGATCACATCCTGCGATTATTTAAACGCGGTGAAGCGCGCTTTAACGACGCCTTGGTGCACGAAACCATTGTCTTCAACGGCGAAGCAGGCATGTTGTCAGGCGAATTGCTGCATTATTCCTACGACAATTTTGAACAAGTTTTGAACAAAAACAACGCGTACTCCACCGCTGCCGCACAAATGAAATACCAACAAGGTAAGTCCGCCTCGCTGACAGGTGCGGTGCTGCGGGGGTTGTGGGCGTTTTTTAGAACCTATTGTTTACGCATGGGATTTCTGGATGGACGGCAAGGATTTATGGTCTCTGTGTCTAACGCGGAAGAAACCTATTATCGCTATTTAAAGCTGATGTTATTAAACGAAAAGGCACGGCGATGAAAATTATCCAAGTGGTACGCCGCTACGGTCCTGTCGGCGGCATGGAACGATATGTGTGGGAGTTGACCCACGAATTGCGCAATTTAGGGCATGAAGTCATCGTGATATGCGAAGTTTGCCGCGCAGAAAAACCGCAAGGCATTGCCGTGTATGAAACAGGCGAAATGGTCTATCGCCCGCGTTGGTTGTATTACTGGCGTTTCGGGCGGCGGGTGGCAAAATGGTTGCGCGCTCATCCGCAAGGGGATTGCCTGATTCACAGTCATGAGCGTGCCAATATGCACCAAGTAACGACTTTTCATGGTCCCCCTTTCGCGACCGTGCATGACAAACCTTGGTGGAAAATGTTATCGCTGCGCGTGGTGATGCAGCTGTATATGGAACGGCGGGAGCTACGTGTGGCGCAGCGTATTGTCCCCAATTCCGAAATCATTGCCCGTCAGCTCGCCCATTACTATCCTGAATACACCCGTAAATTGACCGCACCCATCGTGCCTGGCGTAGCGGCTAATGTGATGCCACGCCTACCCAAAACGATCCCTCAACAAGGCGGTATCATCGGTTTTGTGGGCAAGGAGTGGCAGCGTAAAGGGCTGCCGTTGGCGGTAGAAATCGTTGCACAATTACGTCGTGAACGCCCAGAGCTGGAATTTTGGGTGGTGGGCGCGGATGAAGCGGAAATCAAACATTTGTTTGCGGATTGGGACGGCGGGTATAAATTGTTAGGTTGGCGCAAGGATGCCGCGCATTTTCAATCCATCGACGTATTGCTGCACCCCGCCAAAGCCGAACCTTATGGCATGGTCATCAGCGAAGCCATGGCGACAGGCATCCCCGTGGTGATTTCCGATCAATGTGGTGCTGCGGCGCAAGTGAGTACTGACATCGGGGCTGTGTTGCCGCTGGCTGCGCCTATTACCAGTTGGATTGCTGCCTTACAGCAACAGCTTAATCGTAGCGAGTCTGTACAACCTTTTGTGCGCAGTTGGCAAGATATGGCGCGGGAATACCAAGTCGTTTATGCAGAAATTGTGGATTTGTCGGTGTGATTGTCCCTATATAAATTTGATTCGCTCATCATGCTATTTAATTCATACGGTTTTATTTTTCTTTATCTGCCACTGGTGCTGCTGGGGTTTTTTCAGTTGGCGCGAGTCAACCACGCATGGGCGGCGGCGTGGTTGGCGGCGGCTTCGTTGTTCTTTTACGGCTATTGGAATCCAGCTTATGTCGGATTATTGCTGGGTTCAATTGTATGCAATTACGCCTTCGGGACATGGATTGCCAAGGCGGGGGTACAAGGCGCGTTAAGCCGCAAAAAACAGGTGTTAGTGTTCGCTATCGTCGCTAACCTCGCGCTGCTGTGCTATTACAAATACGCCAACTTCTTTTTAACCAGCGCGAACAGCTTCACGGGTGGGCACTTGTCCTTAGGTGACATTATTCTGCCGCTGGGCATTTCTTTTTTCACCTTTACCCAAATCGCTTTTTTGGTCGATACCTATCAAGGCAAAGTTAAAGAGTACAACTTTGTTCACTATGTGCTTTTTGTGACGTACTTCCCGCATTTGATTGCGGGTCCTGTGCTGCATCATAAAGAGATGATGCCGCAGTTTGCCCATGCTTCGACCTATAAAATCAATTGGGAGAATGTGGCGACAGGGCTGTTGTTATTTACGTTGGGATTGTGCAAAAAAGTATTGTGGGCGGACTCGCTCGCGCCCTTTGCCACCGCCATTTTTGACGGCACACAGCATGGTATGGCAATCGGTACGCTGCCCACAATATATGAAGCCTGGTCAGGTGCGTTGGCTTACACCTTGCAAATTTATTTTGATTTTTCAGGCTATACCGATATGGCACTGGGCATTGCGCTGATGTTCAACATTCGCCTACCAATCAACTTTAACTCTCCTTATCAATCCACCAGCATTATTGAGTTTTGGCGGCGTTGGCACATCACGCTGTCTACCTTCCTGCGCGACTATTTGTATATTCCGTTGGGCGGCAATCGCAAAGGTAAAGTGCGCCGTTACCTCAATTTAATGGCGACCATGTTGCTGGGGGGCTTGTGGCATGGAGCGGGTTGGACATTTGTGGTGTGGGGCGCACTGCATGGGGTATATCTAGCGATTAACCATCTATGGCGCGAATGGGTTGCGACCAAATTGCCCTGCTGGATACCCTCTTGGTTAGGTGCGCTGACAGGCGGAATACTCACCTTTGTGGCAGTGGTCGTTGCATGGGTGGTGTTTCGCGCTAGTGATATGGCGCAAGCGAGGACGATCATTCAGGCGATGTTCGGCATTGCCGCGCGTCCGATTACTTTTGATTCAGTGTTGCATGGCAATCTACTGTTGTTGACCGATATGTCGGGGCGAGACTTGATTAAACTATTGATCCCCGCGCTGTTGTGGGTGTGGTTATTCCCCAACTCCACGCGACTGCGCTTTGTGTCGGGTAGTGTCATTTTGGCATTGTTGCAAGCGGGTGTGGTGCTGTACCTGTTGTACTACGTTATTGACCAATTCGGCAGCTATAGTCCTTTCCTCTATTTCCAATTTTGATATGAAACACACTAAGTTATTTTCAGTGCTGGTCGGGGTAATCTTGCTGGGTTATGGCGCGGTTGGATTTTATTTTTTGCCCATGGCCTCTTTTCAGGGGGATTTGACGCGCACAGGGTTATTACCTGAGACACAATTTGGTTGGCGCAAGCCGCAACCTGTTGTGGACATAAAATGGATGCAACAAGCGACTTGGGCACAAGCAGATGTATTGGTGATTGGGGATAGCTTTTCAGATTATCGTATTTGGCAAACGGTGTTGACCCAGCAAGGTTTAAAAGTACACACAGAGTCATGGGATGCCATGCGTGGTATTTGTGCGGATTTTACGCCTTGGCTACGCGCCCAAGGTTTTAATGGAAAATACGTAGTATTGGAATCAATTGAGCGCAATGTACCCGAAATCCTTGCGAAATCGGTTTCATGCGACAAGATGCAAACGCATTCTAGTCTTCGTGCCGATACGCCGCGTATGTCGCCAGTAGTGCGCTTTGATCCAGATAGAAGGAGTTATGATGGACGATTGTCTATCGGCATAAAAGTAATGCGCAATTATCAGCAGTATGAACGTCTCAGCAGCTTACCTAGTTTTAAACCTACCATCTTGCCAAGTGGCATAAAAGTAGCCCGCATCGAACATGGCTGTGAGTTGTTTAGTCACACGCGCTGCAATGATGCCTTGTTTTTAGGGGGTGATAAAGCGGAGGAGATAGAAATGGGTGCGTTGGAAAATATCGGGATATTGAATCGTCGCATGTCAGGTATCACACCAATCTGGGCGTTTGTACCCAATAAATCAACCGCCTACCTTTATCCCAATAAACAGTTCTGGAATCAAGCTGAACAACGCGTTTACGCGCCCAATTTACTGCGCATGAGCCAGCAAGCCATTCAAGCCAAAACGATAGATCTCTATCCCGCCAATAACACACATTTTTCTACCACAGGCTATTTACTGATGGGGAAGGAAATTTCCAAAACCATGCAGGATGCCGCAAATCAATCATTACCACACTAGGATTGTATTTGGCGCGCGCCCTTAATCAGCTGACCCAATGCCTCTGTAGCCTGATTGCGACTTTGTCTACCATACGAGACCACTTCGCCAATTCACTCGGTGGAGTAAGGCTCAAACCAACTCTTTATGATCGTTGATGCGCTATGAGCTGACCCGTCATTATCCATGGTTGCTCGCGACATAATGCGATGACTTTCTCAAAAATGGTTTTTCAATAAAATGCCAAAGTAGAAAAGAAGAGAGTAGAACCAATATCGTTGCTAACAGCAAACCCACCCAAGGATTAGGTTGAAACAAGTGATAACCAACCATTATTTGTAAAATTGGGAAGTGCACGATGTAGATTCCATAGGAAAAATCACCATATTTATCAAAATTCCCCAGCGGGGGAATGACGCATGCCGCATAAACAACCAGTATGGCCAATACCAGCGGTTCAATTGCCACCCATGGCAACCAAGATTGGCAGGCAACTGCAAACAAGGCAAAGATGACTAAAGCCGTTGCATATTTCACAAAGGTGGCTAAGTAGTAATAAGCCATTGCACCCGCAATAAAATAGGTCAGTTGGCCAGGGAGTTGTACTTGCAATTCACGATATACACCTGAGCCTGTTTTTTCGGTTAAGTAGGTCATAGCCATCCAGAAGATAGATGACAGAACGTATAAGGTGAGCAGTAGTGGTAACTTACCCCATTTCCGAAAGGTCATTACAGCCAATGGCACAAACACGTAAAACATGACTTCAATTTTTAAGCTCCACAATGCGCCATTCACGGCGTGCAAGGTATTACTTTCAAATAGTCCTGGTAAATTTGCTTGTAAAAATCCTAGAAAAAGCAAATTAGCCGCAAGATATTTTACAAAACCAAGCGAAAAATAATCTGCCATGGAATAGGTGCTTAACAGGCCTCCGATAAATGCGAAGGCTACGACGACAAAAAAGTAGGCGGGGTAAATTCGCCGTATCCTTTTAACCAAGTAATGCCGAGTGCTGTGCGATTTTTCGTAGCTCATAAAAATGAGGAATCCACTCACCACAAAGAAGCATTTGACGGCTATGCCTGATGAAACAAGTTCACTAAAGATTGAAAGTGGCTCGGCATCAGACAGTAGGTGAGCATGAACAAGGAATACGACAAAGGCAAAAAGAAAGCGCAATAAATCAAAGTTATTGCTCTTCAGCCTGGTCTCTAGAGAAGTGCTCGCGGGGGAGTTAAAAAGAAAAGAGAGCATATTAACTACTTATGGGCTGGATTGATCCACTTCCGATACTGCAATCGCCAGCAAGCAAATGATAGGAAGAAACGCAGCATACTGGTGAGATGCCAGCGTAAGTATTTTAGATTGCGATGACTACTTCGTTGTGCATGATGTATCACTTTTGAAAGAGGAGTCATGGTGACCTCATATCCCAATAACCGTAGGCGTGCACATAAATCAACATCTTCGTAGTACAGGAAGTATTGTTCGTTAAAGCCAGCTAACTCCTTGAATATTTCACTGCGAAATAGCATACACATCCCACCTACCCAATCAGGGGTGATCGGCGCATTACCGACAATATAGTCACTCCCTTTGCACTTGCCGAATGCTTTACATAGTATTTTGAACGGGGTAGGAAAGTGGCGAGCACTGTCCTCAATCGCACCTTGGGCGTTGAGCACCACAGGTGCAACCACACCAATTGTTGCGTCATCCAAACATTGCATTAAAATCTGAAAAGGGTCGGAATCAAAGCGGATATCGGGATTGATAACACAGAAGAAATCTCCTTTTGCCTGTGTAAAAGCCTGATTGTGATTGGCTCCAAATCCTAAAGGCAAAGGATTGCTAATACAGTGTATGGGGAATGAGAATTCCTTGACATCATAAGGTAATGTTTCGGGCAAGTTCAATGTGAGCAGCACTTCTAAGAGCCGCGAGTGACAATGCGCCTCAATGTCATGTAGCAAATCCAAAATGAGATGAATTTGCCCGTGACTTACCACAGAAATGGAAAGCATTACGTTGGGCATTATTTTTTCCACCGCATATATCCCCAATAGATGAACAATCGCCTGATAAATTTAAGTCCTGAATAAAGAGCTAAAGATATCTCTTGCGCTAAATTGATATATCCCATTCGGTATAGGCGTTGATAGTTTCTTAAATCGCTTTTACCCATAGACCAGATTTGCGAGCTGAGACCAGCTTCACCATAGGGACTTTTGTATATGGCAGCCAACTCAGCTGAAAGTTTAGTCGCCTTGCCTCCTTCACATACGATGGTTAACCACAGCATATGATCTTCCATGTGGCGTTGTTTCTCGACAAAACGGGGTTTAATATCTCGACGAAGCATGACAGAGGGTGTGACAAACTGGTTGGACAATAGTAATTTCCATCTAATGACAGCTTGAGCTTCAACGTTAGGTTGAATATCCCAATGGGGCAATTCGTCTTTTTGTATCAAAATGCGACGGGCATGTCCGCAAAGAGAAATTTCGGGATGCTGCTGCATATAGGCATATTGCACTTCTAATTTTTGTGGATGCCAAGCATCATCAGCATCCAGAAAGGCGATATAAGGCTGCGTTGCTACTGCCCAACCCGCATTTCTAGCACTCCCTGCCCCCATATTATTTTCTAATGAAAGCACTTTAATAAGGTTGATATGTTGACGTTCTATATCTCGTAGCATGTCTAATGTTTCATCACCACCCGCGTCATCAACCAAAATGACTTCAACAGGTTGGGCGGTTTGATTCAGAATGGAATTGATCGCGCGCCAAATTGTTTTCGTACACCGAAAACAAGGAATGACTACGGATACGGAGGCTTTATTGCTGTGCATTGTTTCTATCTTTCGCATAGATTAAAAGAGCCGTTTCGTGCCATTAGAGTAGTCCCATGGGAACAGTTTGGTCATGATTAACCCAAATGGAGGTGTATTTTTTTCAGTTTCTGAAAAAATCTATTTTTTGGCGAGCATTTAAACATAGATAAGAATGCGAGTTCCAATACAGTAGTAAAGCCTGTTCGATCTCCGAAACGCTGGTTCAATTTATGCCATCTTATGGCAACACTGGGACACGTCGCTGCTGCTCTAAAATAGAGTCGAGTCGCATGTTCAAGGATTGTTGCTCGCGCCTCATCTTGATTTTCCTGAAGGAGTTTTGTAAAAACAGAATCGACAACATTCATATTGACAGTCGGTGGTGAAGGTTCGCGCAACTTCAGAACTTCATCAACCCATTCTTTTTTTAAAAGCATTGAATCAGATACAAACTCCCAGTATCTGCGCCTTATTTGCTGGGTGAGAGCTTGTTGTTTGGGGGACATGGTATTTGAAATTTGCGCTTCGTGTAAACGATAATGAAGCAGAACCTCTGGCACATTCGTCATTTTCCAATTGGCTCGCGCTGCCCTTTCCCATAAGTCATAATCTTCGCATTTTTCCCATGTTTTGTCATAGCGCAACTGCTTCACTAATTCTGTTTTCATGATCACCGTCGGATGCGCAAAAGCACAACCAAACAACAATTCCACTTTGTTTGCGGCATCGCTTTGAGGGTGTTTTAGAACACGATGACTTGCGGCACCAAAGAGCAGTGCCCAGCTACCACAAATATCAGCCTCTGTTTGCGTTAGCCATGCCAATTGCCGCGCAAAGCGATGTGGGAGTGCGATGTCATCCTGATCCATGCGCGCCACCCATTTGCCGCGAGCCATGTCAATAATGTCATTCAATGTCGTAGCGAGATTTCTATTCTCACGGGCGACTAAGCGAATTCGTGCATCACGCTTTTCGAACTCTCGTAGTACGCGTAGAGAATCATCTGTTGAACCATCATCAATAATGATGAGTTCAAAGTTGGTAAAAGATTGTGCGAGGATTGAGTCTACTGCTTCCGCTAAATATGCCTCACCGTTATACACAGGTAAGGCCACTGAAATCAGAGGGATTGTATTTTGATCAGATGTGGTTTTAAGCATTTTCAATCATCCTTAACCATTCGTAAGTTAACCCCAACCCATCTTCAAATGTCACTTTTGTTTCCCAGCCCGTGTGTTCTTTTAATTTGGTTGAATCAAGAATATTGGTTTTTACATCGAATATTCTTTCGGGCAAATGCTCTATTTGTACTTTGTATCCAAAATCTTGCAAGAGTGGCTTGAAGGCATGAACAATGTCCATATTGCTCATTCCCTGCCCCGAACTTAGATTATATATTTCTGAGAGACGTCCATTTTCCAAAGCAGCTACAATTCCCGCTGCTAAGTCGCTGACGTACAGATAATCTCGAATAGCACCATGTTGCCCGAAAACTTTAATGGGTACACTGCGAATAGCGGAAGCCATTGCAGTTGCAATGAATCCTTGTCCCGCAAATGGACGCTGTCCGACTCCGTAAGCATTGGATGGGCGTAAGCATACGAACTTTAAGCCGTGTGTAGCTGCGTATAAATACGCATAATTTTCTAACGTAAGCTTCGTTACCCCATAAGGTGAAATAGGTTTAGTTGGATGTGTTTCGCGTATTGGCAATTCAAGTGATTCACCATAAACAGTGCCACCTGACGAAACCAAAACAAGTTTCACGCCTCGATGAGCTGCTTCAGTAAAAAGTTGAACCGAAGGGGGTAGGTTTTGTAATAGGTCGGTCAAAGGATTTTCAAAAGAGGTGTTGGGTACGGTTGCATAGGCTAAATCAATTACTTCTTGATGTTCATCCAGCAAACATTTAAGCAACGCTGCTTGCGCAAAGTCCCCTGATATATAGGTTGTTCCAACGGGTAATACATAACGAGGTTCGGCACTTCGTCCTAGCACGGTCACTCGCCTACCCGTCGAAATAAGTTGTGCTACAAGGTGCGCACCTATGTATCCTCCCCCGCCAATAACGAGTGTATAGATTAAATCTGCTTTCACAAGCGCAACCAGTTTTGAGGAATCAGGTCTTGTGTATTGGTGTCATTCGCAAACCAGCGTTTGGGCGCAATCACACACTTTTTATCATCTGGATTCAGCCATGCCCCCCACCAACTGAACGAGCTATTCGCGATGATGTGATGCTGACACATACTCATCAAACGCATGTCGTTGTAGCTCTCGGCACCTTGGTTATGAGTAATGTATTGATGTGGGTAGTCAATTTTTAGGTTGTCTTTCACCCATCCAATGTCATCAGAAAAGACAAAGAAATGCGGCGCATTCACACGTCTGGAAGTGCAGTCAATTGCTTCACGATAATAGTCCAATGAACATACACCATGCGTTGCAGTCGTTTTGGCATTGTTTACATAATCACCTCGTCGCACATGCAAACTCACCGCATTAACGGCAAGTATTTTTTTTTCTGCAATTACGTTCAATGAACTCATCGGCAAACGAAATAAGAAATCGGCGCGTATCTGCTGTGCAACATCGGCGAAGTACTTTTCACTTTGCCAATAACCTACCAGATAGCTGTTTTTTGAGAGGAGGTTAATACCTTGCCAATAATTGAAATGTGGCTCAACCACTAAACTATTACGGCGCAGCCGTGCCATGTTTGAACGTAGTACAAGGCGTTGAACCAAGGGGTTGGATTGCCACCCTAATGTTTGTTGCACATCCTGCCGAGTCGCTATTTCGGGCGTGAAATTAAAAATTTTCTGCAATTCAAATCCTTGATGCAGTGGATAGTTCGCAAATCCAGAAATATCCAAGCGTAGTCTCCCCCCTGTTCTGATAGACACCGCGCGAGCTGCCGCATATTGAAACATCTGGTTTCCAAGACCGCCGATGATTTGACTAATTACCATACTCATTCATTTTTTAGTTGCACACGGAGCAATCTCATCGTGGCGGGATTGTTTTTAAGCAAAGCGAAAACTATAGTAGCGGTAACTATCCCCAGTGTGATTAACATCGCAATACTCGCGAACACACCTGAGATGATAGGCAGCCAGACACTCAATAAAAACATTGCTAACATTACCGCAAGCCCGACCATGCAGCGTGTAGGATGGAGCGAGAAGTGTATTTGTTGATACATCCCCCCCCCCATTGCCAATAGCATTGCGCAAGCACCTATCAACAAGCCAACAGCAGCCCAATTGGTTTTCATCTGATTTATTCCTGCCAAGTAAATCAGGGCTAATGATACCACTGCACCCACCGCGTAAGGAAAGGTCAGCGAAATGGTATGACGCTTTACATGTGCGGCATTACTTAACAAATTACCCAATACGCGACACATTTCAACTATTGCGCCTAACATGACAAATGTTACAGCATCTTGATATTGAGCTGACACTAACACGTTAAGTAAATATGGCGCAGCCAAAACCAAGCAACCTGTCAGTAAGCAATACACGGGAACTAGCGTGTTTAACAAGTCGGAATAAGCTAACTCAACCGCCGAATGATTTTGATACTCCATTACGCGTCGGTAAAACAAAGGATACAGGAACTGCATAGCCACAGATTCAGCAAGAGACCAAATCTGTCCAGCCAGCTGCAATCCTACAACCAAAAAACCTAATTGAGCCAATCCCCAATAACTTTCAATCAAAAAACGATACCCGCTCAATTGTAGCCACATCAGGCCTGTCGCCAAAGCGAGCGGAAAACAGTAGGTCAATACCACCTGTTTATTGAATAAAGGCATGCTATCTTCCGCAAAATTAGCTGCGCTCACATGCCGTTGCAAAACGTATTTCGCGCCCCAAGCTCCTATCAGCATACCAAGTGCCTGCCCAGTAAACCACGCTGTTGCAGCTGTAACCCAAAGTGTCAAAACGATAGAAGCCACTAAACCTACTAGCACCGTTACGACCCCCCACCCAACCGATTCGGCACGAAATCCCAGCATATTTAACATTGGGATCAACGTTGCATTCCACGTCCCTGCTGCAACCATAATAAACATTGCAGCCGCAGCCCAAAATGAACTTTCAAATGAATTTTGTTTGTTCATGCCCAATACGACAGCAGCACCTACGAGCGACACGATAAAGAGGTAACGTCGATAAGACTTCAATCTCGCAATCAGCGTACCGTCATCCCACCAAGTGTGCGTATGCAAATTTATGTGCTGACCGACAGGGTTGACTAAAAATAAGCCACAAAACATTTGTACCGAAATTAAAAGAGCAAGCTCGCCATATTGCTCTGGCGTTAAAAAGGTGGTCACGGCACGAATTGCTATCAACGCCAAAAGAGCGGAAGCCACACGTCCGCCACCTACCCATAATAAATCACGTTTAATTGCCAAGGTCTTGAACAATCGTATTGACGACTGTTTCCGCAAAAAATTCCGAGCTAAACGGGTAGGCTGCATCGCTTTGCAAGAATGTAGCGATGCGTTCTTGATAGCCATAAAATTCTTGTTCTGTCATGGCTTTGAGGAAGGCATACACTGCCGCAATGTCGTGAAACTTGCGGCGATCAATAAAACAATCGGAAGGGATGTATTTGGCGATGTTTGCAGCCCCCCAATAGACGGGGACGCATCCCGCAAAAAAACAATCAAATATTTTTTCGGTGATGTAACCAGGTAAATCACGCACATTTTCATAACAAATTGAAAAACGCGTGCGCGTTAGCACGTCACGCTTATGCTCAACCTTGCCGCGATAACTGGGGAAAGGGCGCAATGTAAAATATTTCCCGCCATATCGCCATAAACGCCGCTCAATTTTCCCAAGTAAGCCTGGGTGTAGCACGGGCAAGTGCCAATCCACGCCGTATAGGTCGAAATCCTGTGGCGCATGTTGTTCAAACCAGCGAATCGCTTTGACTCGTTCAGGATAAAGGTTGCGTTCATCTTGAGTTTGCAGCGTTTTATTGCCCGCAATTAAACAGCAAAAGCGATCTCGCGCAGCATATCCATCTGCGGGATGAATATGAATAGGATTGGGAAAGTTAAACTTTATAAAGGAGATTCCATCGACGAGCTCATCATTCCATGTAAATATTTTTTTATATTTAGCCCATTCATTTTGGTCACCATTCTCACTTTTCACCAATACAGTCTCAAACATAAGCAAATAGCTCACGGCACTTATTGAGTCTGGCTGAATATCTTGATGAAGTTCAAAACTTATATTGTCCATGTTTGCTTGATCGACAGTGTTGAGTTGTACAGAAAATGAAGCAAACTTCTCTCTCAGCAACACATAAGGCGCGAAACAATCATCCCTATTGGCTGGATGGATCCGATTAAAAATGGTATTTTTAGTCAAGCCTTGCCCGCGCAAGGTGGCAAACATCATGATGTCATTTCCAAGTCATATTCAAGTTGTTGTATTAAATTACTCGCTTGATGGGAGTCTTGCTCCCACCAGCGCGAAGCTAAAATTTGTTGCTGTTTTTCCAGTGGAAAACGGTATCGAATGAGCCGTGCAGGTACACCGCCTACAATAGCAAAGGCTGGAACATCCTTCGTTACAACAGCATTCGCTGCCACAACCGCTCCGACCCCAATTTTGATGCCTCGTAAAATAACGGCATCTACGCCTATCCAAACATCGCTCTCAATACAACACTCACCCGTCGTTAATATGTCCCAAGGATTTTCATAAAATCGTGCAGAAGTTGAAATGTGGTCTAACAGATGCTCCCCTTGACCAATAGATACATTATTGGCAATTGAGCAATAACGTCCAATGGTACTTTTAGTGATATTGGTTCGACATCCAATGTAAGTGTAACTGCCGATTTTGCTGAAGGCATCTACACTGACTTGTTTCAGCGTTTCAACTTGATAAGCATCATTGATTGCGTAAGCAGAAACCGCTATCGAACGGATACGACACCCTCGTTTTAGTCGAGCGTTAATCAAACCGAAAAAGTTTTTCATGCGTAAAAATAAAAACATAGAACGTTCCGAATCTCCTTAAATGCTGAGAGTATTTAAGTTTGAAGTGCAACCACTTTCTGAACCATGTCCAAAAGTGACTGAGGAATGGTTGTGACAGAGAGATATATGGTTAGGTGTTTGGTCTTCGCCTGTTAATTCAATCTCATCCATCAAGCGAAATATTCGTTGAATGAGTAAATTTGCCTATTTTACAATACAGCTAGAAAGCGACTCAAGTCTATCCAATTGTTCGGGAGGTGTGTCTTTTGGGTTCTGAAAACTGAGGTGTTGAACTAAAGAGTACTCCCAATATTGGGCGGCAAGTTGCAATTCAATCCGCTCGTCTTGAAGGGGCTTAGTTCTGATGTTTGTCATAACCACAAACCCGTTTGCAGCGCGAGTTGAGTAAAGGCACTAGTGTCCAGATAGACGGAAATATCAACTTTTCGAGAACCGAGCTTGTTGTGTAATTTTTCAAAAATGTCCAGTTTAATTATTAGACCTATTTTTTAGACAAGACTAATTTTTTAGTGTCATCATTGACACGTGAAGTAAAAAGATAAACTGCAACATTAACATCCGCCTGATGGCTCGAGTCACTGATGGCTAGTTTCTCTTCATAGATTAAACGCATATCTTATTCCGTTTTCATTTCAATACAGCAATCATTCGTAGGGTGCATTCGATGCACCATGGTGCGCACAGCGCACCCTATTATATTTTCAACTTCACTTTTGATTTTGAAATGGCATTACTTCGCTTTATTCAGATCATCTGTATGGTTAGTAATGTGCTTTGGAGTCAAAATATCGCACATTTTCACTTCCTGTAGCACTCCTTGTAAAGAAGTGAGTGTTGGGTGGTAACCAAGCGCGGTCGCTTTTTTATTCAACGAGTAATAATGCGGCTTGCTGCCTGTGGCATTGACACTGGCGGCGGCTCCACTCATCTCATAGCGCAAACCAAACTTTTCCTGCATCGCAGCCAGCAAAGTGGGTTTATCGATAGGTGCGAGGCTATAGCAATCTACCGCTGCATTATCAGCAGGTGCGTTGAGCAAGGCGGTCACGAGGCCATAAAAATCTGAGGGGTGCAAATAATCTCGCACCATAAAGTCGGACGAGGTTTGCAGCACCGTGTTATCCCGAATAGCGCGCAGGATGTCGGTCATTAAAAACCGTGCAGACATATCTTGGGTGTGGCTAAAATAATTAAATACGCGAATGTCGATAATGGCTAAATCAGGGTGCGCACGATGACGACATTCAGCATGCAGTTTCGCCACGCCATACCAATCCTGCGGTTTGAGATGATTGAGATCAATGCGGGCGGGTGTGTCCTGATTGGCGGGGTCGGCAAAGTTTGAACCATAAGCTGCGCCACTGCTTAAGAACAAATAACGGCAGTTTGGGTGAGTCTGCAAATAATCCAGCACCAATTCATCGAAGCGCAAGGTGACATCAAAGATGGTATTGCCCATCGCCACCGCTTGCGCAGGGTTGCCAACTCCGACGAAGTTCATCACCGCATCATAAGTGTTGCTGCCAAAGACTGAAAAATCATCGACTAAATAGCGTCCAGCCAGTCCTACGCTTTCCAACCATAGTCTCACCTCATCAGGGCGACGCGCAAAGAGATGCAGTCGTTTGTCCGTTTCGACGGAAAACGACAGAATCAAATCTTTGGCAATTTGACTGGTTGCCCCAAGGATAGCGATTTTCATGGGCACTAATTGCTTAATTTAGGCAGTTGTTCGTCCAACTTTGCGCCAAATGCCAAACGGGGGCGACATTCCGTTGCACCTACCATCATCACTTCAATTAAGCGTGGGGTATGTTGCTCTGCGGTTTGTTCTAATAGCTGAATCAAATCCGCCTCGTTCTCAACCCGATGCGCTTCGATACCATAAGCCTCGGCAATTTTGCTAAAAGCGGGGCTGCTATAACCTTTGCGCGTGGATTGATCGCGCCCATCAAAGTACATATCTTGGAAATTCTTAACCATGCCTAACACAGTGTTATTCATCACGACAATGGTGACATCTAGCCCCAAGCGATTGAGGGTATCTAGCTCTTGAATGTTGATTTGCAGACTGCCGTCGCCTGTAATCACCACCACTTTGCGTTGTGATTGAATCGCAACACCCAATGCGGTCGGGAGCGCGAAGCCCATCGCGCCCATGCCGCCGCTGTAATGCACCGCTTGGTTGATAGACAAGCGCAGACTTTGCGCCGCCCACATTTGGTGATTGCCGACATCACACACATAATCAACGTGTTGATGCTGCAACGTGCGATTCAAAGTGTTGAACAACACGCTGGGACTAACGACCCAATCGGCATATTCATTACGCTGCGCTTGCTCACGTTGCTGCGCAAGCTGACTAAACCAAGTGTTATCCAAACAAGGAAAGGTATCCGCACGCAAAGGAAAGGCAGCAAAGAAGCGGCTGGCAGTCGTACAAATATTCAAATCCGCTTGCACGCGATTATTGAGCTGAGCGGGATCAATGTCGATCTGCACCACTATTGCCTGACGGGCAAAGTCTGCCATGTCCGACCCCGTTTGACGCACATCTAATCGCGCCCCAATCACGATCAACAAGTCACAATGCTGCACCGCAAAGTTCGCTTCACGATTGCCATAACTGCCGATCAGATTAAAGTAATGTGGTCGCGCCACGACCCGTTCATGCCCCATCAACGTGGATACGTAAGGAATGCCCAAGGTATCGGCTGCTTGTAGCCAGTCATCCATCGCATCCGCCCGGCGCGCACCGCCCCCGATGCAAATCAACGGACGTTGGGCTGTCGCGCATAATTCTGCTAGCGCATTCAACGCATTGCGATCCACCTCGGCTGCTGTCTCGATGTTGAGCGGCGCACTTAACCACTGCGCTACCAGTGCATCGGGAATGTCGGCACGTTGCACATCATTGGGAATGTCAATCAGCACGGGACCTTGCCTGCCACTTAAGGCTAAAGACAAAGCCTGATGCAATGCGGGCAACAAGTCCTCTAGGCTATCCACTCTCACTGCATATTTGGTCAGCGAACGTGAGACTTCAACTATGTCCAGCTCTTGGAAACCTTGTTGGCGAATGGCGCGGTCGCCCTTGAGTTCACGCGTATTAACTTGTCCTGTAATAAACAAGCAAGGTACAGAATCAAACCAGCAACTGCCTATCCCTGTGATGAGATTGGTTGCCCCAGGGCCGCTTGTCCCCATCGCCACCGCCACGGTTTTGCCTTGGGTGTAACGCGCCACGCCCTCGGCAGCGAAGGCGGCGGATTGCTCATGGTGCATGGACACGATGTTGAATTGTCCTGACTCGGCAAAACTATCCAGTAAATGGGTAATCATCCCGCCCACCAGTTCAAAACACGTTTGAACTCGATGGGCGATTAAAAATTGGGCGAGTGCGTCTGATGCTTTCACAATAAATTCCTGTCTGACACCAACTTATTCCGTTTTCATTTCAATACAGCAATCATTCGTAGGGTGCATTCGATGCACCATGGTGCGCACAGCGCACCCTATTATATTTTCAACTTCACTTTTGATTTTGAAATGGCATTAGAAGTTCACGCCAAAGAAGGTTTCGATTTTCTCGACCACGAAGCTGAGCATCTCCTCGGTCAAACCTGGATAGACGCCGATCCAAAGGGTGTTGTTCATCACGCTGTCGGTATGGGTGAGTTCGCCACTGATGCGGTAGGTGCGACCTTCAAAATACGGTTGGCGAGTCAAATTGCCCGCAAACAATAAACGCGTGCCGATTTTGTATTGATCCAAGTATTTCAGCAGTTCTACGCGCGCCACACCTGCGTCGTCGCGCAAGGTGATGGGGAAGCCAAACCATGAAGGTTCGCTGTTAGCGGTCGCTTCGGGCAATATTAAAAACTCTGCACAGGATTGCAAATGTGCTTTGAGGAAGGCGAAGTTGTGCTGACGTGCGGCGATAAAATCGGGCAGTCTATCCATTTGCGCTAAAGCACAGGCGGCTTGCATATCCGTGATTTTGAGGTTGTAGCCCAAATGCGAATAGGTATATTTGTGGTCGTAGCCCATCGGCAAGGAGCCCAATTGCTGACCAAAACGTTTGCCGCAGGTGTTGTCGCAACCTGATCCGCAGTAGCAATCGCGTCCCCAATCACGGAAGGATTCAATAATCGTGCGCAGTTCGCGGTCTTTGGTGAAGACCATGCCACCTTCGCCCATGGTGATATGGTGCGCGGGGTAAAAGCTGCACGTGGCGATATGTCCAAAGGTGCCAACGTGTTGACCTTTGTAGCGCGAACCTAGCGCGTCGCAGCAATCTTCTATTACCCAAAGATTGTACTTTGCGGCAATCGCCATCACCGTGTCCAAATCAAAGGGGTTGCCCAAAGTATGTGCCACCATGATGGCGCGGGTTTTGTCCGTGACAGCGGCTTCAATTTTGGCAGGGTCAATGTTGTAAGTGGGAATATCCACATCCACAAAGACAGGCACCATGCCGTTTTGTAACATCGGGTTTACCGTGGTGGGGAAACCTGCCGCTACGGTGATGACTTCATCGCCTGCTTTCAAAGCGCGTTCGCCCAACTTGTGCGAAGTCAAGGCGGTAAACGCCAACAAATTTGCCGATGAACCCGATGTCGTGGTCAATGCGTACGGCACACCGACGAATTCGGCAAAGCGTTTTTCGAAGGCTTCGTTAAAACGTCCCGTGGTCAACCAGCCATCTAGCGAGGCTTCGACCATGTTCTTGAGTTCAGGTGCGCCAAGCACTTTTCCTGAGGGTGGAACCACGCTCGTGCCCGCCACAAAGGGCTTTTCGGCATATTGCAGCGCGCTGTATTGTTCAACTAAATCTAAAATTTGATGTTTTATTGTTGTTTTGTCCACAAGAACCTCTACTTAGTTTTGCTTAGTGCTGTTGTTATAGGTGTCAATTTGGTACAAGGTGAAGGCACGCATGTCTTCTCCGCCTTGGTATGCTCGTTGCCATTCGATAATGGCGCGCAGCGCGTCGGCTAAGTGCCAGCGGGGTTGCCAATGCAACCGCATTTTGGCTTTGGAGCAATCCAGTTTCAGATAATGCGCTTCGTGCGGATGATTGCCGCCGTCTAACGCCCAGCTTGCACCGTCGCCCCATAATTCGGTGAGTTGTTCAACAATCCATTGCACGGGTTTTGCATCTTCATCACGGGGTCCAAAGTTCCAACCTTCGGCATAATGTGTGCCGTCGGTGTAGAGCTTTTCCGCCAATTCTAAATAGCCAGACAAGGGTTCTAACACGTGCTGCCACGGGCGAATCGCGTGCGGGGCGCGGATATTAACGGGTTTTCCTTGGGTAATGGCGCGCAAAATATCGGGAATCAAGCGATCTTCTGCCCAATCGCCACCGCCAATGACATTGCCCGCCCGTCCTGAAGCAATCGCCACGCCGTGCTGGGCGTATTGGTCAGGATGGAAAAAGGAGTTGCGATACGCCGCTGTGACGAGCTCTGCGCAGCCTTTGCTGTTGCTATACGGATCATAACCACCCATGGCTTCATTTTCACGATAGCCCCACGCCCATTCTCGGTTTTCATAGCATTTGTCGCTCGTCACATTGACCACGGCTTTGACACTAGGAGTATGCCGCACGGCTTCAAGCAAATTCACCGAGCCCATGACGTTGGTGGAATAGGTTTCCACTGGCGCGTGGTAGGAGTAGCGCACCAAGGCTTGCGCAGCCAAGTGCAGCACAATGTCAGGTTGATGTTCCGTCATCACCGCTTGCAGCTTCACCAAATCACGTACATCGCCGATGATGCTGGTCATGCCTGCGCCCACTTGGGCGACTTCAAACAAACTAGGTGAACTGGGGGGCGACAACGCGTAGCCTATCACTTGCGCGCCCATAGACTGCAACCACAATGCCAACCAGCTGCCCTTAAAGCCCGTGTGTCCCGTCAGGAGTACACGTTTGCCTTGCCAGAAAGCGGGATTCATGGCCACACCTTCCAAGGTGCTTTGCCCGATTGCCATAACTCTTCTAGGTGAATCTTATCGCGTAGGGTATCCATCGGTTGCCAAAAATCGTAATGGTGAAATGCGGATAGTTGACCTTCTTCTGCCAAGCGTTCTAGTGGTTCACGTTCCCAGATGGTTTTGTCGTCGGCAATATAATCCAGTACCGAGGGTGATAATACAAAGAAGCCTCCGTTAATCATCGCACCATCACCTTGAGGTTTTTCGCGGAAGCTATTGACCTTGTTACCTGTCATATCTAGTGCACCAAAACGCCCAGGTGGGATGGTGGCGGTCAAGGTTGCTTTCACGCCTTGCGCTTGATGGAAGGCAATTAGCTCGGTGATATTGACATCACTTACCCCATCGCCGTAGGTTAAACAAAATGCTGCTTCGTCTTTGACGTAATCTGTCACGCGCTTCAGTCGCCCGCCCGTCATGGTTTCTTCACCCGTATCAACCAAGGTGACTTTCCACGGTTCAGCATAGCGTTGATGTACCTGCATCTCGTTATTTTGCATATCAAATGTCACATCAGACGTGTGCAAGAAGTAATTGGCAAAATACTCTTTGATGACATAACCTTTATAACCACAGCAAATTACAAACTCATGAATCCCGTGGTGTGAGTATGTTTTCATAATGTGCCACAAAATCGGCTTACCACCGATTTCAACCATAGGCTTAGGACGAACCGAGGTTTCCTCGCTAATCCGTGTGCCTAATCCTCCAGCGAGGATGACTGCTTTCATAGCTTCCCCTATAGCGTCGCCAAGGCAGCGAACGCATCAGGAATAGGGTAATGGTGATTACCCACAAATAAGCCATTCTGGTCAATATGTTCAGCGTTCTTCAATGTGCCGTGCACTTCGGAGTCAAAATATTTCACGACTTCGTTTTTGGCAAAGTTCCCCGCAACAATGGGGCGGCATTCGAAGCCCAGTTCATTGAGCTTGCTGACTAGGTCTTTTCGCTTTAAGGAGCTGCTAGGGCGAATGACGAGGCTGAAACCAAACCAACTACTTTCGCCAACTTCTTGTTGAATCAAAATGTCAGGGTGATTGCTAAGTGCCGCTTGTAACAATTGACCATTTTTGCGACGCTCTGTGATTAAAGCAGGTAGTCGTTTTACTTGTTCTACACCTAATGCGCCTTCTAACTCCAAGGGGCGGACGTTATAGCCAGGCAATACAAAGCGGAATGATTCTTCAAACGGATCATCACTTTTCTCGCCGCATACCAAATTGCGTTTTGGCAGATTTCGTGTCCAACCATGGGCGCGTAGCGACAATAAAATTTGGTGCGACTCTTCGTCATCCGTGACGATTAGCCCGCCTTCCATGGTGGAAATATGGTGACTGAAGAATGAACTGAATGTGCCCATCACGCCAAAAGTACCTGCCATTTTGCCTTGATACGTCGCCCCCATGGATTCGCAATTATCTTCTATGAGTACAATGTTGCGACCACCGATAATGTCCTGAATGCGTCCGAAATCATTGGGGTTGCCCAATAAATTCACCGCCATAATGGCGCGAGTTTGGTCGGTAACCGCTTGCTCCAGTTGGTCAAGATCGTAATTCAGGGTGTTTAAATCAATATCCACAAATTTAATTTTCAAGCCATATTGGTACAAAGGATAGTAAGTGGTACTCCATGATACCGCTGGTACGATGACCTCATCACCGCGTTTCAGCTTTAATAAAGGATTTTGGGTGTAAAACAGAGCCGCGACCATCAGCAAATTCGCGGACGAACCCGAATTGACCATCACACAATATTTGCTGCCAATGTATTGCGCAAAGTCACGCTCAAAAGCTTGTACCTTTGCGCCCATGGTAAACATACCTGAGGCAATGACGCGTTGCATGGCTTCTGTTTCTTCACTGCCCCATGAGGCGGTGGCCAAAGGAAATTTAAAACTCATCACTGCCCATCCTTCAAATAAAAGTCGTAGATTTTTTCAATGCCTGCACGCAAAGTATGCTGCGCTTCCCATCCCCATGCCTTTTGTTTTTCCACGCTAACCAGCTTGCGCGCCATCCCGACAGGTTTGCTCAAGTCATGCACAAATTTGCCCGTGTAGCCCATCACTTCGGCAGCCGCTTGGTAGTATTCGTTGATGGTGTAGTCGTAGCCCAATCCGACATTCATGTAGGTAGGTAGCGCGTCAAATTTGTGAATGGCGTGGACAATGGCATCGGCCAAATCACCTGCATACATAAATTCACGCCGCGCGGTACCATCGCCCCAGATTTCAACCGAAGATAAGCCTTTACATTTGGCTTGATGGACTTTGTGAATAATCGCTGGGACGAGGTGAGAGTGCGCAGGGTCAAATTTATCATGACGACCATAGATATTACACGGAATCAATGTTTTATATTGATAAGTGGCATCTTCTCGCATGATGTAGTCGCACAAGCGAGCGGTCATTACTTTGGCAAGTGCGTAACCTTCATTGGTGGGTTCTAACTCGCCTTTCAGCACTAATTCCTCGCGCAGTGGCTCGTTATGGTTGCGGGGATACATACAAGAGCTGCCTAAGTTAATAAGCTGCTTCACGCCTGTTTGCCGCGCTGCCCACACAATATTGCGTCCCATATCAAGGTTGTCGAGCAAGAAGCCGACAGGTTCACGCATATTAGCTTGAATACCGCCGACTTTGCCTGCCGCATGAATAATCATGTCAGGTTGGTGCTGCTCAAGATAATGTTGCACCGCACTAAAATCGCGCAAATCCAGCTCATGACTGCGTGGTGCAAGCATCTCGAACTTCTCTATCTCAGGATGTTCGAGCAAATTTTGCCCGACCATCCCGCCGCCGCCCGTTAATAAAATACGCTTCATGCCGTTTATTCGTAGTTGTTGAGCGTGGCATAGCCATGCTTTTTCACTAATTCATCGCGTTGAGCCGATTTGAGATCTTCGCGTACCATTTCACTGACCAGCTCGTCGAAGCTGATTTTGGGGGTCCAGCCCAGCTTGGTTTTGGCTTTGGTGGCATCGCCCAGTAATGTTTCCACTTCGGTCGGGCGGAAGTAGCGTGGGTCAACGGCGACAATACATTTGCCATTCGCATCGTAGCCTTTTTCATCCACGCCTTCACCTTGCCAAGTGATGCTCATGCCTAATTCTTTGGCAGCGGCATTGACGAAATCGCGCACGCTGTATTGCACGCCTGTGGCAATCACGAAATCTTCGGGTTTGTCTTGTTGCAACATCAACCATTGCATTTCTACATAATCTTTGGCGTGTCCCCAGTCGCGCAACGAATTCATATTGCCCAAATACAGGCATTCTTGCAGTCCGAGTTTGATACGCGCCAAGGCGCGCGTAATTTTGCGGGTGACGAAGGTTTCGCCGCGAATCGGGCTTTCGTGGTTAAACAAAATGCCATTACAGGCATAAATTCCATAAGCCTCACGGTAGTTAATGGTAATCCAGTACGCGTACAGTTTCGCCACGGCGTAGGGGCTGCGCGGGTAAAACGGCGTGGTTTCCTTTTGGGGGGTTTCTTGTACCAAACCGTATAGCTCAGAGGTGGAGGCCTGATAGAAGCGGGTTTTTTTAGCTAGCCCCAAAATGCGAATCGCTTCCAAAATCCGCAACGCGCCCAGCGCATCGGAATTGGCGGTATATTCAGGTTCTTCAAACGATACCGCAACATGGCTTTGTGCGGCGAGATTGTAAATTTCGTCAGGTTGTACTTTTTGAATGATTTGCGTCAGGCTGGATGAGTCGGTCATGTCACCGTGATGTAGGAAAAACGGCTTGCCCGTTTCATGCACATCATGGAATAAATGGTCAATCCGCGCCGTATTGAACAATGAGCTGCGGCGTTTAATGCCATGCACTTCGTAGCCTTTATCTAACAATAATTCGGCAAGATACGCGCCATCTTGTCCTGTGACACCTGTAATCAGAGCCACTTTTTTCGTTTGAGTCATGTTGTATTCCTTTTGCGAATGAGCTTATCGCCCGTAATTATCTTCGTAACGTTGAATATCGTCTTCACCTACATAGCTGCCGACTTGAATTTCGACGATATGTAGCGGCTCAGTACCGCGATTTTCTAGGCGGTGTTTTGTCCCCATGGGGATGTAGGTGCTTTGATTTTTATACACCGTGATGATTTCATCGCCGTTGGTGACCGTTGCCACGCCTGATACTACCACCCAGTGTTCTGAGCGATGTTGATGGCTTTGCAAGCTCAGCCGCGCCCCGGGTGCAACTTCAATTCGTTTGAGCTTGAAGCCTTCAGGGTCTTCCTCCAGTACCGTGTAGCTCCCCCACGGGCGATTCACTTTGGCATGATAAACGTGCTCGGTCGCGCCACGTTGTTGCAAAGTATCGACCACTTCGCGCACGCGTTGGGTTTGGTCATTTTGAGCAATCAGAATGGCATCGGTGGTTTCAATGATGCACAAATTCTCTACACCTATCGCAGCAACCAGCCTTTTTTCAGCACGAATTAAGCTGTTTGTGCAGTCAATTGCAATGACATTGCCTTGTAGCGCATTGCCGTTTTCATCTTTAAGGGAAATTTCATGCACCGCCTGCCAGCTTCCCACGTCATTCCAACCAATATCACAAGGGATGAGGGACACGCGATCAGATTTTTCTAACACACCATAATCAATGGAAATGGAGGGTGATGACGCAAAGTGCTTTTCAATGGCTTGTTGAAAATCGCCATTAATTTTGCTGTCACGCACAATCATCTGAATGATTTGATAAACGTCTGGCAGGTGTTGCTGGATTTCTGCCAAGATGACCGAGGCGCGCCAGACAAACATCCCCGAATTCCAGTAGTAATTGCCCTCACGAAGGAATTGCTCTGCCGTGGAGAGGTCTGGTTTTTCGGTAAAACGTTCAACGGTCTGCACAGGAGCATCTGATTTAGCAACAGTCTTAATATAACCAAAGCCCGTATCGGGGCGAGTGGGCTGAATGCCGAACGTTACGAGTTGACCATTTTGCGCCGCTTCAATAGCCGTCTGTAAATGGGTGCGGAAGCGTGCTTCATCTTTGATAATATGGTCGGAGGGCAGAACAACCATCATTGGGTCATCCCCTTTTCTCATCAAATAAGTGGCCGCCAAAGCAATTGCAGGTGCGGTATTGCGCCCGACAGGCTCGTATAAGCTTTGGTAGGGGCGCAAGGCATGATACGACTCACCTTTGGCGTGGGTTTCTTGGGTGACAATGAGTACGTTATCTGCTGCAATCAGTGGCGCAAGTCGGTTAATCGTGGTTTGTAGTAACGAGTATTCACCATCCAACGCCAAAAATTGCTTAGGCAAGTCTTGGCGCGACAATGGCCACAACCGACTACCTGTCCCCCCCGCCAAAATCACTGCGTTTACTGGACTATTACTCACTGCACTGCCCCTTGTTGATTATGTGCTTCGTATTCTAATACAGCTATTTCCATGCGTAGCCGCTCATATTCTGCTACCTTAAATTGGAGGAACTCGACGGTCACGCGCGCCTTTTCCTCCATCCCTTCTGGGGTCAGCAAATAAGAATAGGCTCGCTTATTGTCACTGCTCCGAAAATTGTTGACCTTAATGCAGCCTTTACGAATAAGCGCGTTCAAGCAGAAATTCACCTTTCCTAGGCTAAGCCCCAGTTGTTTTGCAAGGCCTCTTTGGGAAAGTGTTGGGTTTTCTGCTAGAATTTTCAGCAGACCATAGTTCGTTGCATGGCTAAGCATTGAGGCGTGTTCATAAAGTGAACGCGCATTGAAACCGCGAAAGGTAGTTGCTGTCAAGTTTATAACATCGCGAGCTGAATCGCATGAAGAACGTCTTTACAATAATTCGAAAGCTCGGCATCATGCCCAGCACACTTTCACGTTGACACTAAGGGATACATCATGGCTGTTGCTGCAAAACCTCCCGTTAAAAAAAACAAAGAAATTACTTTCTTGTGGGAAGGGAAAGATAAAACAGGCAAGAATGCAAGGGGGGAGATGCGTGCGATTAGTGAAACCATTGCACGAGCCAACTTGCGGCGAAGTGGGGTTAATGTTGTCAAAATCAAAAAATTAAAAACGGGGGGGGGCTCGTCAGTAACCGCCAAAGATATTTCGTTGTTTACTCGACAACTCGCCACGATGATGAAATCGGGCGTGCCTTTGCTGCAAGCCTTTGATATCGTCGGCAAGGGGCACGACAACCCCAAGGTCGCCAAACTTTTATTCGACATCAAAACAGATGTTGAAACGGGTAGTAGTTTGCAACAGGCATTCAGGAAATACCCATTGTTTTTTGATGACTTATATTGCAACTTGATTGGTGCAGGGGAATCCGCAGGGATTTTGGACAGTTTGCTTGATCGTCTGGCGACCTATCAGGAAAAGATTCAAGCGATCAAAGGCAAGATCAAATCTGCACTTTTTTACCCTATTTCCATTATCGTGGTTGCGTTCGTCATTACGGCGGTGATTATGATTTTTGTGATTCCAGCCTTTAAGGAGTTGTTTTCTAGCTTCGGGGCAAACTTGCCCGCGCCCACTTTGATTTTGATGGGTATTTCTGATTATTTTGTTGCGTATTGGTATTTGATTATTGGTGGAACGGTGGGCGGTATTTACACCTTTTTCTACTTCTGGAAGCGCAGTAAAAAAATGCAGGATACGATGGATAGAATCATGCTGAAACTGCCCGTTTTTGGCACGCTGATCCGTAAAGCCAGTATCGCGCGCTGGAGTCGTACTTTGGCAACCATGTTCGCAGCAGGTGTGCCGCTGGTAGAAGCTTTTGATTCGGTTGCGGGTGCAGCGGGGAATGTGGTGTATTTCGATGCCACCAAACAAATTCAACGCGAAGTGATGAATGGTAATTCGCTCACCTCCGCGATGACGGAAACAGGTGTTTTCCCTAGTATGGTGTTACAAATGGTGACGATTGGGGAAGAAGCGGGGTCGTTGGATGCGATGCTCAGTAAGGTGGCTGACTTTTTTGAAGCGGAAGTAGATGATGCTGTGGAGGCTTTGTCGAGCTTGATGGAGCCTGTCATTATGGTGGTGCTAGGTACCTTGATTGGCGGCATGGTCGTTGCGATGTATTTGCCAATCTTCAAAATGGGCGAAGCGATCTAAGCATCTAATACGCTCAGGGGTGGTCGGTATATCCCCGTCCAGTTCGTGAAAGGTGAAATGTAATAGCACCTTTCACTTTTTTATCTTTCATTTTTACCAAAAACAAACAATGAGTTTTCTTCAACTTTTAGAGGCTATTCCCCCCGCATTTTATGTGATGTGTTTGATTGTGGGCTTGCTTGTCGGCAGTTTTCTCAATGTTGTCATTCATCGTCTGCCCAAGATCATGGAGCGTGGCTGGCAACAGCAATGTGCTGAGCTGCGTGGCGAAGCGGTGGATGAACCTGAGAAGTACAACTTGGTATTTCCCCATTCAGCTTGTCCGCATTGCAACCATCGTATTCGCGCATGGGAAAACATCCCCATTTTCAGCTATATATTGCTACGCGGAAAATGCAAAGGCTGCGGTGCGCGGATTTCACCCCGCTACCCTATTATTGAGGCGGTTAGTGGCGCACTGTCTTGCTATGCAGCCGTACACTTTGGTTTTGGCTGGATGGCGGTCGGTGCCATTGTGCTGATATGGGCATTACTGGCTTTAACGGCGATTGATATTGACACCCAATTATTGCCTGATGACATTACCCTACCTTTGCTGTGGCTGGGGCTATTGTTCAATAGTTATCACACTTATACCTCACTCAGTAGTGCCGTCATGGGCGCGGTGTTCGGCTATTTATCCTTGTGGAGCGTTTACTGGTTGTTTAAGTTGATACGCAATAAAGAAGGCATGGGCTATGGTGACTTTAAATTGCTTGCTGCGTTGGGCGCATGGCTGGGTTGGCAAATGCTACCACTGATTATTTTATCCTCCTCAGTCGTGGGGGCGGTGGTGGGGATTGCCATGATGGTTGCGTGCAAAAAGGGCAGCGAAGTGCCCATTCCTTTTGGTCCCTATCTGGCTGGTGGCGGTCTGATCGCGCTCTTTTGGGGGCAAACCATTACGCAAAGTTATCTGCAAATTGCCGCTGCCCCATAATGCCAGCGTTGTGCATTGGTTTGACGGGGGGTATTGGTAGCGGAAAAAGCACCGTGGCTAGACTATTTTCTGATCTAGGTGCAGGTATCGTGGATGCCGATCTTATTGCTCACGAGCTCACTCGCACCGATGGAGCGGCCATCCCGCTGATTGCGGCGCAATTTGGCAATGACTACCTAAATGTGGAAGGTGCATTAAATCGCGAAAAAATGCGCACGCTCATCTTTTCGGATCCTATTGCGAAACAGGCATTGGAAGGCATATTACATCCGCTCATTTTCAGCGAAGCACGTAGGCAATTAGTCGCGTACGCATCACCACCCTATACCTTGTTAGTGGTGCCACTCTTGTTCGAGCAGCCTCTTTTTCAATCTCTGGTACAACGCATACTGGTGGTGGACTGTCCTGAGGCATTGCAAATTCAACGCACTATGCAGCGCAGCCAGCTCAGTGAAGCTGAGGTGCAGGCGATTATTGCACAACAAATGCCTCGCGCTGAAAGGATTCGTCTAGCAGACGCTCTCATTGACAATACAACAGGGATGGAGCAACTTGAAAATGCAGTAAAATATCAACATAAAGTCTATGTCACGTTAGCGCAAAAAAACAAACATTGACTTGGACATATATTTCAAATATCTTAATGCCCTTTGATTTTCAAATAGTACCTAATTTCGCCATTATTACAACATGATTAACTACGAATTCCCTCTCAATGAAAAAGTCCGTACATGGTTGCGGCTTGAGGATTTATTCGGGCGAATTTTTCATTTTATTGCGCAAGAAGAAGGTATAGATCATCACGATGCGCTCACGACTTTATTTGAAATTTTGGAAGCCAGTAGTCGAGCGGACTTGAAGTCAGAGCTGTTGCAGGAGCTTGAACGTCAAAAACGCGCACTCACTATACGATGCGACAATCAAGTTGCTATTAAATCTGGCGGGGAAAGCGTACTGCTTGAGTTAGAACAGTCATCGGCAGAGTTGTTGGCACTCCTTGGCAAAGTAGGGCAGCACTTACGCAAGAATGAATGGTTGATGGTGATTAAGCAGCGCGCCAGTATGCCTGGGGGTACGTGTGAATTCGACCTGCCCTCCTATCACTATTGGCTACAACAAGATGTCGCGACTCGTCGCGCCGACTTGGAGGCTTGGCTTGCCCCTTTGCTGCCGATACAGGTCGGCATTAGCATCGCCCTGAGATTATTACGTGCAGAGGGGAAAACAATGAAATTCGTTGCCCATAAAGGTAATTTTCAGCAAATGCAGGGCGGAAAAGGCACGCAAATGTTGCGTCTCGCGATTAGTCGGGAATACCCCTGTGTGCCTGAAGTCGGCGCGAACAAATATGCCCTGAATATTCGCTTTTTGGTGGCAGATTACGCGACCAAGCCCTCTCTGTACTCGCAAGATATTCCGTTTGAACTCACTTTTTGCAGCTTAAGTTAATGGCCACTGCTCCCATCGTCACTTGCCCGCACTGCGGCAAGGCTCATCCTTACGACACGACCAATCCCTACCGTCCTTTTTGTTGCGAACGCTGCAAAATGATTGACTTAGGAAAATGGGCAAACGAAGACTATCGCGTTGCCGTGGCGGAAGAGGAGCAAGATTTCCAGTCCCCTGTTCAGCACACGCATTAGTTTCAAATCCCGACTACATCGCCGCAATTGCGTCGCAACACTCCTGCACCAACTCGCCGCCGCGATAAATGAGTCCGCTATAGACTTGCACCAAACTCGCGCCTGCTTGAATTTTTTCTACTGCATCCGCGCCATTTAATATCCCACCCACGCCAATAATGGGCAATGCACCTTGTATTTCATTGGCTAATTGACGTATCACAGCCGTAGATTTATCGCGTACAGGTGCGCCACTCAATCCGCCTGTTTCCGCGCCATGTGGCATGTTTTCTACGCCCACGCGGGACAATGTAGTGTTGGTGGCAATCACGCCATCCAGCTCGTGTTGCATCAACAAACGCGCGATATGGTTAATCTGTTCGCTTTCCATGTCGGGAGCAATCTTTAATGCAATTGGCACATATTTTCCATGTTGATCCGCCAGCTTTGCTTGTTCCGCTTTAAGCTGTATCAACAACATATTCAAGGCTTCTTCATCCTGCAACTGACGTAGATTTTTGGTGTTAGGCGAAGAAATATTCACGGTTACATAGCTGGCGTGGGCATACACTTTACGTAAACAAATCAGGTAGTCATCTGCCGCGCGCTCGATAGGCGTAGCCGCATTTTTACCAATATTGATACCCAACACCCCTTTAAATTGGGCGCGTTGCACATTCTCCAACAAGGTATCCACGCCTTCGTTATTGAAGCCCATGCGGTTGATAATGGCGTTCGCTTGCGGCAAGCGAAACAGACGCGGCTTCGGATTGCCAAGCTGAGGCAAGGGCGTGATCGTACCAATCTCAATAAATCCAAAACCCAGTGCCGCCAGCCCATTGATGCACTCGCCATTTTTGTCTAACCCTGCTGCCAGCCCCACAGGATTGGGAAAGTTGATGCCCATCACCGTGCGAGGGTTGGGTGCAGGATTTGCGCCCACCAATCCACTTAACCCCAGTGTGTGAGCCAAATTCAACCCCTGTAAAGTCAAGTGATGCGCGGTTTCGGGATCCAGCGTAAACAGGGCAGGGCGTAGTAAGTTATACATAGTTTTTAGCATTGAAAGTGAATTATTCCATGTCCTTAAAGCGAGATAAGGGCACTGAAGATTATTTGCGGCAGCCTGTTTTTTCGACCACCACGGGAATCGGGAATTTTTTCTTGGCGGGGAACAAATCCGAGCGTTGCTTACCGCGCCAGAATTCGGCGATGACATCGCCCAATTGCACGCACAGCCAGCCAAATAAAATATAACCCAGTTGGCTCACCATGGGGTGAGGCAGGTTGATTGCCAAGATGCCGCCATTATTTTGATAAATGATGGCAACAAAATTGCCTACAATTGTGCCAGCCAGTGCGCTACACACTACTCGCCCCCAGTCGCCCGTCGGCAAGCCTGAAAATATATTGCCTTCATGCCACAAGCCTTGCAAGGCAATGAGCAGCAACAACGGCGCGCTCCAATACAGCCAAAACAGCTTATCGACCCATGCCGCCCCTGCTAACAAACCGAATGCGCCCAAGATAAACCATAGCAACACTTGTGCTTCGTGTTTGAGCGCGGGGACGGGGATGCCCGCCGCCAGACGTTTGAGAAAATTTGGCATCGCGCCCAGCACGGCGCGCGTGATTAACACGGCGGGAGCCAGCAGGGCGAAGAGCGGCGTAAACAGCAAAAATGCCACGAAAGGATGAACCGCTTGTGCTCCCCAGCTCGTCACATATCCATTGAGATAAACCAGTAGCCAACTCAACACCACACTGGCAGCCGCCATTGCCCAAAAGAAATTTCGCTGTAAGTTCAGCAGATTGTTTTCGGTATAACGTCTCAACAGAAAGTTCATCCAAACGATATAACCCGCCAGCATGAGCGTGGTGAGCAGCAAGGCGGGGGGATTCACTTCTCCGCTTAATCCTTGCTCAATATCCGCTCCTGTAAGCCAGATGCCGATAAGTGGCAAAAGCAACAAAGCGGCGACAAAAATTGCCAAACGGGTTTTCATCATAAACTCCTTGGTCTCGTGAAAGCGGTGATTTTACCTGTTAAGTACCCGTACCTAAATTTTCGGGGATTTTAAGCCATTAGTCGCTAGTCGTTAGTTAATGCAGGGAAGCTGCCCTCCACCATATCTTTTACAATCTATTCAATTAGATGAGAAAAATTTGCACACCAGCAACTAAAAACTAGCAACTCAATATCCAATTATTTGTACGCAACCACTTACGCGCTTGCCGCCCGATCAATTGTGCGCCAAACCCCTTCAAAAAGCCCTTCGGAAGGTTGATACTGAGTTTTGTATGCCATTTTGCGACTATTTTCAATCCAATAGCCTAGGTACACATAATCCAGCTGCAATTGTCGGCACAATTCAATTTGCCACAACACGTTATACACACCGAAGCTGCTATTGGGTACATCAGGATCGAAAAAAGTATAGACCGCAGACAAACCATCGCTCAGCGCATCGACCACACTCACCATGCGCAGCACACCTTGCTCACGAAAGGTAACCAGCACCGAATCCACATGACTTTCCAGCAAGAAATGTTGATAAGACGCGTAATCATCATTATCCATGCCTCCCCCCGCGTGGCGGGCGTGTTGATAGCGTTGGTATAACGCGTAGTATTCTGGACTATCTTGCAGCGTGTGCGCACTCACTTCCATCTGCGCATAGCGTTTCCAAACCCGCCGTTGGGTTCGATTAGGTTGAAAGGCCGACACGACTATGCGCAAAGGGATGCACGCCTGACAACCATCACACAACGGGCGATAGGTATGCGTACCACTCCGTCTAAATCCATGGTGCACCAGCTGCGAATAGATCGCCCCATCTATCAAAATCGAGGGTGTGGCGACTTGAGAGCGCGCCTCTTGCGTCGCCAAATAGCTGCATTCATAAGGCGAAGTCAGGTAAAAATTCAGCGCAGTTAAGGGAATATCGTTGAGTTGGCTCATGTAAATAAATTGGCATCAAATTGCCAGCAATCGACGGGTGGACGGGAAATCAATTCGGTTAATTCACGGATAAACCCCTCGCGGGGAATTTCCGCTGCGCCCAAAGACGCAAGGTGCGCGGTATTCATCTGACAGTCAATCATACCAAAATCCCAGCGCGTCAACTGCGCGCACAAATGCGCTATCGCCACTTTAGACGCATTGCTCATGGTACAAAACATGGATTCCCCATAAAACATCCGCCCAATGGCGACACCATACAAGCCGCCAACCAGCTCGCCCTGATACCAAGTTTCCACCGAATGCGCATAACCCAGCGCATGCAATCCACTATAACCCGACACAATCTCCTCGCTGATCCAAGTGCTTTCACGATTCACTTTCGGTGCCGCGCAGGCATACATCACCTGCGAAAATGCCGTATCGACGCGGACTTCAAATCCGCCCATGCGCAAGACCTTCGCCAACGATTTTGACAATTTAAAGTGCTGGGGACGCAGCACCATGCGCGGATCAGGACTCCACCACAGAATCGGATCATCCTCATTAAACCAAGGAAAAATCCCCCGCTGATACGCCGCCAGCAACCGCAGCGGCGACAAATCGCCCCCCATCGCCAATAATCCATCGGGGGTGGCAAGTTCTACAGATGGAAAATCATACATGCACACTTCCTCGTAATCATCATGGTTCGCAAACCCAATGCGCACGTTACCGCACACAGGGCTGGGAGGCAATCATAACCATATCTACTGTGAATCGATTACTGAGCCTTGCAACCCAATGGCAACCCCACCTTAAAAACACTGCTGGAGGTGGAGTCTTAACCATGATGGCTTTCGTCGATACGAAGAAAGTGATGAAGTATCAATTGATTGCCATTTATACCGTCGCCCACTATACTTGTGCAACTTAAAGTACAAGTGAGGTGCAAAATGAAAGTTGTCAGCTATTCTCATGCGCGCAACGCGCTCAAGTCGGTTTTAGATGGGGTGGTGCAAGATGCCGACGTGACCATCATCAGCCGCCGCGATGCCGAAGGAGATGCGGTGGTCATGTCGTTGGACAGCTACAACAGCATCATGGAAACCCTGCATCTGCTCAGTACACCCGCCAACGCCGCTCACCTAGCCCGTTCTATTCGTGAACTGCGCGCGGGTAAAGCGCAAGTGCGTGAATTGTTGAGCGACTGATGGCGCGCCTGCTCACGTTTACGCCCGCCGCATGGGCAGACTATGTTGATTGGCAAGGGCAAGACCAAAAAACTTTGCGCAGAATCAACAGCTTAATCACCGCATCCCTAGACGATCCCTTCAACGGTATCGGCAAACCCGAATCCCTGCGCAACGACCTCTCAGGCTTTTGCTCAAGACGCATAGACGAAACCAATCGACTGGTTTATCAAGCCACGGATAGCGAGTTGATGGTGATTGCTTGTTGGTTTTATTATGATGGGTGATAAACAAAAAAGGTGGATTGCCTGACGGCGAATCTATATTGCAGATTGACAAGGTAAACTATAATCCTCTCATGTTAAACACCATCGCTGAACTTCCCGCTTACCTCGCCTTTGCAGAAAAGCATCTGTCTGACGAAGAGCGGCAAGCGATCATTGATTATCTCGCCGAATATCCCAAGGCGGGGGATGTGATGCGCGGCACGGGCGGGGTACGAAAGTTGCGTTGGGGGAAAGGCGGGCGTGGCAAAAGTGGCGGTGTGCGGGTGATTTATTACTTCCATGACGAACGCTTGCCTTTGTATTTATTGACCTTATTTGCCAAAAATGAACAAGCTAATTTGACGATGAAAGAGTGCAACCTACTTGCCAACTTGGTTGATACGCTCGTCGCTACGGCACTGGAGAAAAAACCATGAAAGCATTTGACCGTATTCGCGAAGGACTAGAACAAGCGATTAGCCACGCAGCGGGTGACCCTGTTGATGCCGTGATTCATCGCCCACGCATCCAAAATGTAAAAAGCATTCGTGAAAAAACAGGCATGACCCAAGCCCAATTTGCCGCCCGTTGCCGCGTCAGCGTCAACACCCTACGCCACTGGGAACGCGGCGACCGCCAACCTCGCGGCACGGCAATGGCGTTGCTGCAATTGGTTGAGCGGCATCCGCAATGGGTGGCGGAACCTTAATCATTAAAATTTTGTTCAGAATCAACAGCCTAATCACGGTAGCCCGACGCGATCCCTTCAGCGGTATCGGTAAACCCGAACCCCTGCGCAACGACCTATCAGGTTTTTACTCAAGACGCATAGACGAAACCAATCGACTGGTTTATCAAGCTACGGATAGCGAACTGACCGTGATTGCTTGTCGGTTTCATTATGATGTGTGAAGAACGCACCTATTTATTCTAGAGACTATGGCGATATTTACTCGACGGGACATCCAAGCAACCATCAGTTTTTTGGTGGGACTAAACACCTACTTCGCACAAGTCAAACGAAATTTATTTTTGCAATCCCCTTTAAAGGACAAGGACTCGCCCCCACTACCCGAAACATGATGGTATTTTCCATTTCAACGAGATTTAAATTATGACAAGAGATAAAGCACAAGATGACAAAATGTTCAATTGTTCTCAAACGTGGGAAATGGATCAAGTCGTCAATCATTATGGAAATAATGCGTCCAAGGTAAGGACATTCGTAGAAGCGTGTTGTAAGAATAACACCATCAAAAATTCAACACATCTTCAGGTTTATTCTTTAATAAAAAAACACTTAGGGTATGACATTCCAGTGTAAAACCTAGCTTTATAATTGCGGGCTAAATATCCGCCCGCTTTGTTTCGTCCAGCTGGTACCGTGATTTGATTTTGCCTTTTGTGGTCGCAAGCTGACCAATTATCAAACGCGTCTTTTAAGAAGCTTTCGTGCGTTTTGAATAGGAAGTGATCCGTAACCTGCTTAAGTTCTGGGGTAGTGTGGATGAATTACATAATCACCCGCTCCGTGTGTTCGTGACGGAAAACAAACAAACCCATATGCCCTCATAACGCTGGTCGAGGCTGTACCCTAGCTTTTTCCTAGAAAAAGCAGTCTCACGCGGAGACGCTGCGATCGCGGAGAAAAATCAATAGGTTGCATTGAACAGGTAGTCACCGAACGGGCGAAAAACAAATCAACGCTATCTTTTTGTTTTTATTGTCATCTTTGCGTCTTAATGCGATCAAATGAGGTTTTTAGGCTGATTGATTCAGCGTGCACTTATCGTTTCCCCCCCAACAACGATCCCAACACGCCACGAATAATCTCACGTCCGACGGCGGAACCAATGGAGCGGGCGGCACTTTTGGCGAGGGTTTCGCCTAGTCCTTGGCGGTTGCTGCGGGTATTGTTGCCGCCGCCAAATAATCCGCCTCCGTTGCCGAGTAAGTTGTCGAAGAAGCCTGGTTTTTCGGCTTCAGGTTCAGGGGTGCGTGCGTTGGGGCGATAGCTGTCTGGTGTGGCTGCTGGGGTGAATCCTTTGGGGGCTTCTGCTTCAGTCTTGGCAGGTTCGGCATGTCCTTTGAGCAATTCGTAGGCGGATTCGCGGTCAAGGACTTTTTCGTAATAGCCTGCAATCAGCGATTCGGCGAGTAAAGTGCTGCGTTGCGCGGGGGTAATGGGGCCGATTTGGGCTTGCGGTGGGACGATCAGGGCGCGTTGGACGATGCTGGGCGTGCCGTGTTCGTCTAGGCAGGAAACCAGTGCTTCGCCTACGCCCAAGTGGGTGATGATGTCGGCTTCGTCCAAATCGGGGTTGTCGCGCATGGTGTCGGCGGCGGCTTTGACGGCTTTTTGGTCACGCGGCGAGAAGGCGCGCAGGGCGTGTTGCACGCGGTTGCCGAGTTGTCCTAACACTTTGTCTGGCACGTCAGCGGGGTTTTGGGTAACGAAATACACGCCCACGCCTTTGGAGCGAATCAGCCGCACGACTTGTTCGACTTTTTCCAGCAACACGGCGGGCGCGTCGCTGAATAACAGATGCGCTTCATCGAAGAAAAACACCAGTTTGGGTTTATCCAAATCGCCCGCTTCGGGCAAGTTTTCATACAATTCGGACAACAGCCATAGCAATAAAGTCGAATACACTTTGGGCGAGGTCATCAGCGCGTCGGCGGCGAGGATGTTGACCATGCCAAATCCGTTGCCGTCGGTCTGCATCAAATCGGCGATGTTGAGCATGGGTTCACCGAATAAGTTGTCGCCGCCTTGCATCTCAATTTGCAATAACCCGCGCTGAATCGCGCCCACGCTGGCGGTGGAAATATTGCCGTATTCGCTGGTGAAGTCGCTGGCGTTTTCGCCCACCATCTGCACCATCGCACGCAAGTCTTTCAAATCTAACAACAATAACCCATTGTCATCGGCGATTTTAAACACCAACGCCAACACGCCTTGTTGCACTTCGTTCAAATTCAACATCCGCCCCAACAGCAACGGCCCCATGTCCGAAATCGTGGCGCGCAGCGGGTGACCTTGTTTGCCGAACACATCCCACAAGGTCACGGGATAAGCGCGATGGGCGAAGTCGTCTAAGCCCAATTGTGCCACGCGGGCGGTGATTTTGGCATTGCCGCCGCCGACTTGGCTAATGCCCGATAAATCGCCTTTGATGTCGGACATAAACACAGGCACGCCGATGCGACTGAACGATTCGGCGAGACTTTGCAGCGTGACGGTTTTGCCCGTCCCCGTCGCGCCTGTGATGAGACCGTGGCGATTCGCCATTTGGGACAATAAAAAGACTTCGTGTTCGGTGTTTTTAGCAATCAGCAATGGCGTGGACATAGTGCGCATCCTTGGGTTAAAGAGGCGAAAATGATACCATCGCGCAAACTTTTCTGGAGAACATCATGGCAGGTCATAGCAAATGGGCAAACATTCAACACCGCAAAGGCAAACAAGATGCCAAGCGCGGCAAAATTTTCACCCGACTGATTAAAGAAATCACCGTCGCGGCGCGCATGGGCGGCGGCGATCCCACGGGCAATCCGCGTCTGCGCTTGGCGATGGACAAGGCGTATGACAACAATATGCCGAAAGACAACGTGGAACGCGCCGTTAAACGCGGCAGCGGCGAGTTGGAAGGCGTGGTTTATCTGGAATTGCGCTACGAAGGCTACGGCATCAACGGCGCGGCGGTGATGGTCGATTGCATGACCGACAACAAAACCCGCACTGTAGCGGACGTGCGCCATGCCTTTAGCAAATACGGCGGCAATTTGGGCACAGATGGTTCGGTGGCGTTTATGTTCAACCACTGCGGACAAATGCTGTTCGCCCCAGGCACGGACGAAGACGCGCTGATGGAAGCCGCCTTGGACGCAGGCGCGGAAGACATCATCAACCACGACGATGGTAGCATCGAAGTGATTACCCCAGCCAATGACTTTGCCAAAATCAAACAAGCCTTAGAAGCAGCGGGCTACAAAGCGGCTTTCGCGGAAGTCATTATGAAACCTGAAAGCGAAGTGATCTTTACAGGCGACGATGCCGTCAAAATGCAAAAACTCCTCGACGCGCTGGAAGACTTGGACGACGTGCAAGAAGTCTATACTACGGCGGTGATTGAAGAGTAATACGATGGGCTTTGATGGTTTTCGTCTCGCGACGGTGGACGATGTCGAGTCGATAGCTCGACTGGTCAACCAAGCATATCGCCCCGATACCCAGACATTAGGCTGGACTCACGAAGCTGAACTGGTGTCTGGTAAACGAACCAACCAGAGTCAAGTCAAAGAAATGATTTCCAAGCCTGACTCTTTGGTGCTTATTGGTCTCAATGATTCAAACATTGAGGCCTGTGTGCATGTTGAAAAAGAGGGTGACAATAGCTACATCGGGATGCTTTCCGTTGATCCGCAGCGACAAGGCACGGGTGTCGGGAAGCGAATGCTTGCCTATGCAGAAGAATATGCTGCTCATTGTTTTGAATCAAAAAAATTTGTCATGGTCGTGGTGTCAGCAAGAGTTGAGTTGATCGCCTTCTATTTACGGCGTGGCTACCAAAAAACGGGGGTGGTCATGGATTATCCGCTGTCGGCAGGTGCGGGCATACCAAAACAAACTGACCTCAAAATTGAAATGCTTGAAAAACAATCCCTCCATGCCGTCAAACAAGACGCACGGGTGGATTGCTATTGAAAATGCGCATCCTCGGCATTGATCCTGGATTAAGGGTAACAGGATTTGGAGTGATTGATAAAGTCGGGCAGCAGATTTTCTACGTTGCCAGCGGCTGTATCAAAACCCCTGCGGGCGAATTGCCAGCGCGCTTGAGCGTGATTTTGCAAGGCTTGGGCGAAGTCATCGCCCAGCATTCCCCCAATCAAGTTGCCGTCGAAAAAGTCTTCGTCAACGTCAATCCCCAATCCACTTTGTTGCTCGGACAAGCCCGTGGCGCGGCGATTTGCGCGGCGGTTTTGGCACAACTCCCCGTCGCCGAATACACCGCCCTACAAGTCAAACAAGCCGTGGTCGGACACGGTCACGCCGAAAAAATGCAAGTCCAACTCATGGTGCAACGCTTGTTGAGTTTATCTGGTGTGCCCAGCTCCGATGCCGCCGATGCCTTAGCGTGCGCGATTTGCCATGCGCATAGCGGTGCGTTGGCGGGCAGAAGAATGAAAAATGGACGGTTGGTGTAGGCTGTCAATAAGCGGAGCGCATCGCACTCATTGTTTGATGACAAAACAATCACATACGGCGCAAACATGATTGCGTGCTACGCGGGCTGCAAAAATAGTTCTACTCAGGGACAAAAACAGCACAAAATCATCCATGTTTAAAATAGTGTGTGTAGAATCATCACAGGAGCCTTCATGTGTGATTAAAGTCTGTAGTTTTTCAATTTTTTGAGGTGGCGGCTTTTTTTGATCGAACTGGAGGTTAGTCCTTGTATTTTTAGCGATTTTAGCCTATGCGTTGTTTAGTTTATCTGCAACGCATTTGTAAAATGGGTGTGTCCTAACATTATTGGTAAGGAGAAAAATCATGGCAAGCTGGTGGAGAACTATATTCGGCAGTACTGAAAAAGAACCTGAACATATTGCTGATGATGAAGATAAAGAAATCGGTGGGCTGAATTTTAAAACAGCTCTTGAAGCGCATCTCAAATGGAAAGTCCGTCTCATGGGCATTATTGACGGTACCAGCACTGAAACGATAAACCCGAATATCGTGTCTCGTGACGATCAGTGCGTTTTAGGGAAATGGCTGCATGGCGAAGGCGAAAAGCAATATCAAGGGCAGCTAGGATTTCAAAATCTCGTGAGTTCACATGCGCATTTTCATCGTTGCGCAGGAAATACTTTGAATTTGGCATTAGATGGTAAAACGCAAGAAGCCGCCACCGAAATTGCCAATGGCGATTTTGCCAAAGCATCGCTAGACGTGTCGCGACACTTAATGCGCTTGTGGCGCGATTTGGGTATCGAGAAAAATCAAAATTGAAACCCAACGCCCCGTAGTCGCACCGTTTTTAAGGAAACGCTGATTAAATCCGTTCGTCCTGAGCCGTGAGCTTGTCGAACGGTCGAAGGGGTGAATTTAACACACTGATTTTATTAAATCTTCCGTTCATGGTTCGACAGGCTCACCACGAACGGAAGATTTAATCACCCCCACTAATCTGACGGCGGGGTTGTTAAGTCACCAACAATTGACCGCTTTCCTGTAACTGAACCAACCCCCTGCGCTTCCCGCGCCATAAAGTGAAAAGCGACTATCGCCGCCCGCCAGAAATAATTGTTGAGCATTACACCCTAGTACGGGCTAGTCAATATAACCCCATGATTGACGGTTGAAATTATAGGTAACTCTGCCAAATGGCGGTGTCGCCACATAAAAAAGCAAAGTGGTGTCTTTAGAGTTTGAGTACCTGAACTCAGTTGGAAATACTGCGAATTTTGCAGTTGGCACTTCGGGAATATAAGCGGGGACAAGATCTTCTAAATTTTCAGGATAGTGACCTGTTGATTGATGATATTTCTCTATGACAATAACCAAATTCTCTGCGCGGTGTTTTGCCAGCATATTATTCGCAGCGTTCGCGATCATCACCGCCAAAATCATTGCGCTATAGATGGCTATCTTGGTGAGCGGAACCTTTGGCGACTGTTTGCGGTATTTTAATAGCACCACTTCTGGCAAGAACCAAAAGAGAATTACCAATGCCATGATGAAAGCCATCGCGCCCATACTCAGGACCAAGGCATCTACCACAAATAAGCCTATCGCTATCCAAATCGTCTTTTTCATTGGGTACATAAGCTGCCTCTATTGAGTGGGATGGCAAAATAAATGACCTGCTGCGCGATAACGAGTCGTCGTACCCTCGCGGGCTTTTTATTGCAGCGTGCAGGGTGTCAATAAGCGAAGCGCATTGCACCAATGTTTGATTAAAAAATACATATGGTGCAATAAAGATTGCGGGCTAAATCAACGTGACCCGCATGTTAGACCGCGTTTGCTCCTGCTAGTAGTAGACACTCGCAAGACGCGCATTGGATTTCTCAATAACAACTTTATACGCGGCTCCCATCGCGGATAGCCTTTTGATAGCAAGGCGAACAACTTCTTGGTTTACCGCCGAACCCGTCGCAAACGAGTGCTGGACAGGTGCGCCGAAGCCAGCCGATCTCATCAACATAAGTGGCTTGGTAGTGTCAAATTTGTCGGCGGCGAGGCGATCCTCAATCCTTTTGATCCCTATGGAGAACTGTTCGTCCTTCTTCATCCATTCGTCAATACTGAGTTTACCAGACGCGAGATCATCAGTGAGTGCCGCTTGAATCGTCTTCATGTTCAAGAGATTTTTGGCATCGATAACAGCTGCACCAAACTTGGCATCATTTTTCACATCATCAATACTTTGCATGAATCGATAGTAGATAGCGGTCGTGGTCACCGCTTCAGTTCCGAAAGTATCCTCGTCTTTAATGTTTGTTGATGACGCGTACAGAAATGCAAATAGGCCAGGGGACAAGCGGTTCATCGAAAATGACAGGCTCGCTGAGGAGGTCGATGAAGACTTGGCTGCCTCGGCAACTGTATTGACAACATCAGTATAAGCTGCGATAGCCGCTGGACTCATTGCGGGTACTTTAGCTGTCGGATCTTGTGACGCTGCGACGGCTTTTAGTGCCGAAGTTACAACGGCCGCGATCTTGTCTAGGCTGAACTCACTCGTGTACTCCGTCTTAATGTCCGAGCTGTAACTGATCTCCCTTGCATCTGTCACGTTGGCATCGGCTAAGTGCGTCGTGATGGCCTCAAAAAAAAAGGCCTTGCTGACACTATCTTGCTCCTTAATTAGTGATTGCAGTTTATCAATCTGTGCTTTAGCCGCTACGGTTTTGTCAGCAACGGTTTGAACCGATCCAGAAGTGCATGCCATTTTATGTCTCCTTTGTTGTGATTCCTACTCATATGGCTTTTCGGATTCCGCCCCGTTTTTTTAGTGGTATCTGGTCTCCACTAATTCAATTTTATTTGTGCATACACGAACGTGCCGCAAAGAGGTACACCAAAGGCACATTCCAGCGACCAGAGGGAGAGAACTTCGTAGGATTATGGCTGTAACGCTCACATTTATCATCCCTTTTAAGATTCGCAATGAGCTGCAATCGATCAAGTTCACTCGATGGTTTAATACGGTCTAGTTATTCTTGGGAGGTCATTTGTATTTGCATTAGAACGCAAATACCTTTTGCGTAAATCAAAAATGAGAAAAGACAAACCCAAGACTTATTTCAACCACCCTTTGTATGACGCTAAAATAAACGCTGAACGACTGGTTCAGAGCGAGACTAGAGACAGCCACGATTAGTCCAAGTACAAGTAAGTTCACGCATCGTTTTAAGTTGAAAGCCTCATGATGCATGTGGTATACACCTAGGATGTCAACAAGCGAAGGGTGTTTCGCCAATTATATGATTTAACAGTAAATTTACATGCGGCGCAATAACAATCACACCCTGCGCAGACTATTGTGCATTCCAGTTCAGCGACGGATCAAGCACATAGTCTCTCAGCGGTCATGATCGCCTCTTGTTCCATCGGTCCATATGGATAACCAGGTGGCGTGAGACACTCCAACAAGTATGGTTGGAGAAAAGCCTCGAATCCGCCGAGCCGCTCATACTGTGACGTGTGAACAAGCTCGTGTGCAACGAGCGGACGTTGCCCCCAACAATCGGTGCGGATAAAAATACCATAACGAAGCGTCATGCCCGCAGTAGATGGTGAAATGAGGTTGGTCATTGCTGCTATCGCTGCTAATTCTTGATGGTTGGGTTTAGGAATCTGATTAACCTGAAGTAAACGCACTCGCTCAGGGTGAGTGACACCAACCTGTCTTGCGTCTGCAAGCTGTGCCTCGGTGAGTGGCACTCCTAATTGAAGAATGATACGTTCCTGCTCTGCTGCCCATGTTGCCGCATACGGCAACAACGTTTCGAACTCTTGTGGTGTGACGCTCATAGTGTATGCATGCCTAACGTTAAATAAACACTCTAAAAAGTGCCGTAAAATGCACCTTCGATGTGCATCAAATGAGATTTGATGCGAGCTGGATTAGACGCTTTATTTCGCACTACCGCAAGTCACGTCCATGCGAAAAAATACCTCAATGCACCAACTGATTCATCTCAAAAATCGGCAATAAAATCGCTAACACAATCAGCAACACCACCACGCCCATGACCAAAATCAGCAGGGGTTCAAACAAGCCTGTTATCACGGCGGCGCGGGTTTCGAGTTCTTGGGTTTGTTGGGTGGCGGCGCGGTCTAGCATGTGTTCGAGTTTGCCGCTGGCTTCACCGCTGGCGATTAAATGCACGAATAGCGGGGGGAAGGCTTTGCTTTGTTGGATGGCGCGGCTGAGGCTGCCGCCTTCGCGGACTTTGCGGGCGGCTTCTTCGATGGCGTGGCGCATGGGTAAATTGGTGACTACGCCAGCACCCGCGCCCAAGGCGTGTAGCAACGGCACGCCGCTGCCAACCAAAATTGCCATGGTGCTGGCGAAGCGGGCGGTGTTCATGCCGCGTATCAGTTTGCCGACCAGCGGCAGGCGCAATATCCATGCGTCAAAGCGGAGGCGATACGCGGGGATTTGCAGCAATTTTTGCAGGGCGTAGCCGCCGCCCGCTAACAGGATTGCGCCGTAAATGCCGTATTCTTTCAATGTGTTGCTCGTCCATAACAGGGCGCGCGTTAAAAAAGGCAGCACTTGTTTAGTGTCGTGGAATACGTTGACCACTTGCGGGACGACGTAGGTGAGCAGGGCGAGGACGACGATGACCGCGACCAGACTGATGATGGCGGGGTAAATCAGGGCTAATCCGATTTTTTGGCGCAGGGCGTGGCGGGCTTCGAGGTAATCGGCGAGGCGCAACAACACTTGTCCTAATTTGCCCGTTTGTTCGCCAGCGGCGATCAGGGTGCGGTAGATTTCGGGGAACGCGCCTTTGTGGTTTTCCAAGGCGCGGGCGAGCGGTTGTCCTGCCAAAATATCGCCACGTATGGCGGCTAAAATTTGACGCATCGCGGGGGCTTCGGCTTGTTCAATCAAAGCGTTGAGTGATTGCTCGATGGTCAAGCCTGCTTCGAGTAACACCGCGAATTGACGGGTGAATAGGCTGAGTTCCACAGCGGGCAAGCTGCGGGAAAAACGAAACTTGTTGCTCTCGCCCGATAACGCGCTGATTTCTAAGCCGATCAGCCCTTGTTCGCGCAATTTGCTGCGCGCCAGTTTCGCGCTGTCGGCCTCGATCACGCCACTCTTGGCGCGCCCACTTTCGATTTCAACTGCTTCGTATTGATAGCCTGCCATTACACACCCGACGCAATAGCCACCCCAGCCAACCGTTCGTCCTGAGCGTGTCGAAGGATGAATGGTTGGATGTGAAGCGAATTTTTTATCCGCTCACCCTTCGACAGGCTCAGGGCGAACGGATTAAAAATCAAAGTATTGAAAAGTGAGTGCATTGAAACTACCCTTCCCGCGTCACGCGCAGCACTTCTTCCAATGCGGTTTCGCCTGCCATGACCCAGCGCATACCGTCGTCGCGCATGGCGCGCATTCCGCCTGCGCGAGCGGTATCACGCAAAGTTGCTTCGTCCGTGCCGCTGTGCATCAAACGGCGCAATTCGTCGTTAATGGTGAGTAATTCATAAATTCCTGAACGCCCTGCGTAGCCTGTTTGGTTGCAACTGGGGCAACCGACAGGCGCGTAGAGCACATTGACTGCTTGAGGTAATACGGCAAGTTCCGCTGCGTCAGGGGTGTAAGCGCGTTTGCAATGCGGGCAAAGCTTGCGGATGAGTCGTTGCGCCAATACCCCCAACAAGCCTGACGACAGCAAGAATGGCTCAACGCCCATATCCACCAAGCGCGTGACGGCAGCGGCGGCATCGTTGGTATGCAAAGTCGCCAACACCAAATGCCCTGTCAGCGAGGCTTGCACGGCAATTTGTGCGGTTTCCAAATCGCGAATTTCGCCGACCATAATCACGTCGGGATCTTGGCGCAAAATAGCGCGCAGCGCGACCGCAAAGCTCATGTCAATTTTGCTGTTGACTTGGGTTTGCCCCACGCCGTCGAGGTCGTATTCAATCGGGTCTTCGACCGTCACAATGTTCATGCTTTGCGCGTCTAGCCCAGACAACGCGGCATACAGCGAGGTGGTTTTGCCTGAACCTGTCGGCCCTGTCACCAGCACAATGCCGTGTGGTTGGCGGATCAAAGCTTCCAAGCTGTCGCGCAGCTCAGGATTCATACCCAAGACCGACAAAGTTAGCCGCCCCGCTTCTTTGTCCAACAAACGCAACACCACGCGTTCGCCGTGTCCCGTGGGCAAAGTGGAAACCCGCACATCCACCGCATGACCCGCCAGCCGTAACGCCATACGTCCGTCTTGTGGTAAACGTTTTTCGGCGATGTCCAACTGCGCCATGACTTTGATGCGCGACACAATCGCGGCGTGCAGCGCGCGTTGCGGCTGGAGAATATCGCGCAACATGCCATCCACGCGGAAACGCACCACGGAGCGGGTTTCAAAGGCTTCGATGTGAATGTCGGAGGCGTGTTCGCGCAAGGCTTGACTGAGCAGCGCGTTAATCAAGCGGATGATGGGCGCGTCATCTTCGGCTTCTAATAAATCGGAGATGTGCGGCATTTCCTGTGCCAATTGTTGTAGATCGTATTCCTGCTCCAAATCGTCGATCAAACTGGCGGCGTGTCCATCGACGCTGCCATAGACTTGCGCCAGGCAACGGTCGAATTCATCGGGTGTTTTCAATAAAGGTAGCAAAGGCTGTTGCAACACGCGCCGCGCTTCGGCAAGGGCGGTGGGTTTAACATCATTACGCACCCACGTTTCGATACCCTGTTCGACATGTTGTGCCGCAATCACTCCGTGGGCGCGGGCGAAGGAATAGCTCAGTTTTTTAACCAGTTGCGGCTCAAAAGGGCGGGTCATGGGCGGAGATTCCTAACCCGTGCGAATAAATTCGCACCTACCCAATTACTTAGGCTTAACATCAAACGTCACCTCTGGCAGCACTGGCATTTTCATATTAGGCAGCAAATTACCCGTGAGTCGTTCTTCACCTTGCAAATTGCGGATAAATTCGTAGCGATCACCCGTGATCGTGGCGGATGCCTCTGCATTTTTCAGCACAAAGGGACGCAGGAATACCATCAAATTGGTCTTAACTTGTTGACGTTTTTGGTATTTGAACAAATTACCCAGAATGGGAATGTCACCCAAGATAGGCACTTTTTCTTCGCTGTCCTTCACATCATCTTGAATCAAGCCGCCCAACACAATGATACGCCCGTCATCGACTAACACCGTGGAATCAATCGAACGTTTGTTGGTGACGACTCCCGCCGTGTTGGTGGTCAAGGTGTCGATGCTGGAGACTTCTTGGTAAATTTGCAGGCGGACGGTGCCGCCTTCGGAAATTTGCGGTTTCACCCGCAAGGTCAGCCCCACATCTTTGCGCTCTATGGTTTGGAACGGCGTTGCCGTCGCTGCCGTCCCCGTTTGAGCGTATTGTCCTGTGACAAAGGGCACATTTTTACCGATAACGATTTTGGCTTCTTCATTATCCAGCGTCAGCAAATTCGGTGTGGACAGGATATTGGCATTGGCATCCGCTTGTAATGCGCGCGCCAGTACGCCTAAGTTGGCGACTAACCCCAGCCCTGGGATATTGACCTGACCTTTGACGATGCCGATGTTAATCCCGCGCCCGACGCTGGTGATATTGGTCGCTGCACCAATGATATTGGTTCCTGCGCCGCCTAAGTTTGTGCCACCAATAACACTCGGTGTGGTGCCATTTAAACCATTCATGTTTTGCCATTGAATGCCGAACTCTGCCGCTTTGTCCGTGGTCACTTCGGCGATCAACGCTTCGACATACACTTGTGCGCGGCGCGCATCCAACTTGTCGATCACCGCCCGCAAGGTGTTATACAAATTATCGGGCGCGGTGATAATCAAGGAATTCGTGGCGACGTCCGCCTGTATCACACCCGCGCCCCCTGTCGGCAGGGCTCCCGTTTGTCCTGCCGCAGGTGCAGCCGCCGTTGTGGTGTCGCCATTCATAATAGCGCGCAAAGTTTGGGCTAACTTGGGTGCTTCAGCATTGCGCAAATACACCACATGGATATTACCCGCGCTGCTGGTCGGCACATCCAAGCCGATCACTAAAGTGCGCGCTCGCGCCATCAGTGCAGGATTGTCACTCCGCACCAACAAGCTATTGGTTCGCGCATCCGCTGTAATTTGCACCCGTCGCCCCGCTTCTGCTGCAACCCCTGGCGTGGCACTTTCAGCAAACAACTTATTTAACATTTGCGCCAAATCTACCGCAGAGGCATAGGTCAGTTTCAGGGTAATAAACTCGCCGTTATTGGGTTGGTCTATCGCGTCGATGATTTTGTTGAGGCGGCGAATATTGTCGGCATAGTCAGTCATCACCAGCGTATTGGTATTGGGATAGGCGACGATGCTATTATTCGGACCGATGAGCGGACGTAATACAGGAATCAGTTGGCTGGCAGACTCATAACGCAAAGGATAAACCTGCGTGATAATTTTATCCCCCGAAACGGTATTGTTGCGATCACTGACGGGTGTGCTGCTTTGTTTGGCATCGGCTTCAGGAATAATGCGCACGACATTGCCATTTTCAATCGCACTAAACCCCTGCAAACGCAAGGCTGACAGCAAAATTTGGTAGGTTAGGTCTTTAGAAACAGGGCTGGACGATACGATGTTAATGTTGCCCTTTACGCGTGGGTCGATGATGAAATTTTTTCCACTAATCATCCCCACTGCTTTAATCACCGACTCAATATCTGTATTCACGAAATTCAACGTGATTTTATCTTCCTCACGCGCAATACTCGTTGGTATCAACAAGACCGACAGTAACAAGAACACAACAATTTTGAGTTTGAGCATAGTTTAAAGAAGCGAAGAAATAAGCTACAGGGGCGGGATTTTACCTGCAATGCAGCAGCGCAGGTAACGCGTGTTCGTTATCTACATCCCTACTGGCGGGTGTGCCGATATGACGGGTTAAAACGCACCCCGCCCCGCATGGTAGAATCTGCCCTCATTTTTTGAGTACGCGACCATGAATCATCCTATTCCCCATCCCATTGAAACCCTGTTAAAACAACGTATTCTCATCCTCGACGGCGCGATGGGGACGATGATACAACGTTATAAATTGACCGAAGCGGATTATCGCGGGACGCAGTTTGCGGATTGGCATCGCGATTTGAAAGGCAATAACGACTTGTTGGTGTTGACCAAACCCGAAGTCATTAAGGCGATTCATTGCGAGTATTTGGTGGCTGGCGCGGACATTCTGGAAACGAATACGTTTGGCGCGAATGCGACCACGTTGAATGCTTACGGCATGTCGGCGTTGAATTATGAGCTGAATGTGGCAGGCGCACGCTTGGCGCGGGAAGCTTGCGATCAATACGCCACCGCCGACAAACCGCGTTTCGTGGCAGGCGTACTCGGCCCAACCGATAAAACCGCCACGATTTCGCCTGACGTGAACAATCCTGCGGCGCGTAATATCCATTTTGATCAATTGGTTGCGGATTACAGCGATGCGACACGCGGCTTGATGGACGGCGGCGCGGATTTGATTTTGATTGAAACCATTTTCGACACGCTGAATGCCAAGGCGGCGATTTTTGCGGTGCAAGCGGTGTTTGATGAACGCGGTACACGTTTGCCGATTATGATTTCGGGCACGATTACGGATGCGTCGGGGCGCACGCTGACGGGGCAAGTGACCGAAGCGTTTTACAACTCGCTGGCGCACGCGCAACCGTTGTCCATCGGGCTAAATTGCGCGCTGGGCGCGGAAGAATTGCGCCAATATGTCGCCGAATTGTCCCGCGTCGCCAATTGTTATGTGTCCGCGCATCCCAACGCGGGCTTGCCCAATCCGCTGGCCGAAAGTGGTTATGACGATACGCCTGAAAACATGGCGGGGCATATCAAAGAATGGGCGGAAAGCGGTTTTCTCAACATCATCGGCGGCTGCTGCGGCACGTCGCCCGCGTTTATCCAAGCGATTGCCGAAACCGTCAAAGACATCGCGCCGCGCCAAATCCCTAGCAATCCAGTCGAATGTCGCTTGTCGGGCTTAGAGCCGTTCAACATCGGCGATCAATCGCTGTTCGTCAACGTCGGCGAGCGCGCCAACGTCACAGGTTCAGCAAAATTTAAACGCTTGATTTTGGAAGGGAAATACGAAGAAGCCCTCGATATTTGCAAACAGCAAGTGGAAACGGGCGCGCAAGTTATCGACGTGAATATGGACGAAGCCATGTTGGACGGCGAAGCGGCGATGGTGACGTTTTTGAACTTAATCGCCTCCGAACCCGATATTTCCAAAGTGCCGTTGATGATTGATTCCTCGAAGTGGAACATCATCGAAGCGGGGCTGAAATGCGCGCAAGGCAAGTGCATCGTCAATTCGATTTCGCTGAAAGAAGGCGAAGCAAACTTTATCAAATACGCTACCTTGGTGCGTCGCTACGGCGCGGCGGCGGTGGTGATGGCGTTTGACGAAGCGGGGCAGGCGGACACTTACCAACGTAAAATCGACATTTGCCAGCGCAGCTACGATATTTTGGTCAACAAAATCGGCTTCCCGCCTGAAGACATCATCTTCGATCCCAACATTTTCGCGGTGGCAACAGGGATTGAAGAGCACAACAACTACGCGGTGGATTTCATCCAAGCCTGCGCGTGGATCCGCAAAAATCTGCCTTACGCCAAAATCAGCGGCGGCGTGTCCAACGTGTCGTTTAGCTTCCGTGGCAACGAGCCGATGCGCGAAGCGATTCACACCGTGTTTTTGTACCACGCCATTCAAGCGGGCATGAACATGGGCATCGTCAACGCGGGGCAGTTGGGCGTGTATCAAGAAATCCCTAAAGACTTGCGCGACGCGGTGGAAGATGTGGTGTTGAACCGCCATCCCGACGCGGGTGAAAAGCTGGTGGCGATGGCGGAAAACGTCAAAGGCGGCGGCAAAGCTCAAGTCGAAGATTTGGCATGGCGCAACGGCACGGTGCAGGCACGCTTGACCCACGCGCTGGTGCGCGGCATCACCACCTACATCGTGGAAGACACCGAAGCCGCCCGTTTGGAAGCCGCGTTCCCCGTCGATGTCATTGAAGGTCCGTTGATGACGGGTATGAACGTGGTCGGCGATTTGTTCGGCGCGGGCAAAATGTTCTTGCCGCAAGTGGTCAAATCCGCCCGCGTGATGAAACAAGCCGTGGCGCATCTGATTCCCTACATCGAAGCCGAAAAATTGCGCACGGGCAACACCAGCGCGAAGGGCAAAATCGTCATGGCGACGGTCAAAGGCGACGTGCACGACATCGGCAAAAACATCGTCACGGTCGTGCTGCAATGCAACAACTTTGAAGTGGTCAACATGGGCGTGATGGTGCCGTGCCAACAAATTTTGGACACCGCCCGCGAACACAATGCCGACATCATCGGCTTGTCGGGGCTGATTACCCCGTCGCTGGAAGAAATGGCGCACGTCGCCAAAGAAATGCAGCGTCAAGGCTTCAAAATCCCGTTGCTGATTGGCGGCGCGACCACCTCGCGGGTGCACACGGCGGTGAAAATCGAACCAAATTATCCTGATGGTTCAGTGATTTATGTGACGGATGCCTCGCGTGCCGTGGGCGTGTGTAGCAATTTGCTGTCCGACACTTTGCGCGATGATTATGTCGCGGGCATCAAAGCCGATTACGTCGAAGCGCGTGCCAAACATGAAAGCAGCAAAGGCAAAGCCGCGCACGTTGGGCTGGCAGAAGCGCGTGCGCATGGACTGAAAACCGATTGGGCAAACTACACCCCGCCCAAACCCGCCGCGCTGGGCGTGCAAAGTTTGCGCGATTATTCGCTGGCGGAAATCGCCGAATTCATTGATTGGACACCATTTTTCCAAGCGTGGGAGTTGGCGGGACGCTATCCGAAAATTTTGCAAGACGAAGTGGTGGGCGAAGAAGCCACCAAGTTATTTGCCGACGCGCAAGCCATGTTGAAGCAGATCATCGCTGAGAAATGGTTGACCGCGAATGGCGTGTTTGGCTTGTTCCCAGCTAACCAAGTGAACCACGACGACATCGAAATTTACACCGACGCGACGCGTAGTTCAGTGGCGATGACGTGGCACAATCTGCGTCAGCAAACCAAAAAACCTGTATCTATCCCCAATTTCTGCCTCGCGGATTACATCGCGCCTAAAGGCACGGACGACTACATCGGCGCGTTTGCCGTCACCACGGGCATCGGCATCGACGCACGCGTGGAAGCGTTTGAAGCAGACAATGACGACTACAACGCCATTCTGCTCAAAGCCTTGGCAGACCGCTTGGCAGAAGCCTTCGCCGAATTGCTGCACGCCAAAATTCGCCGTGAATACTGGGGTTACGCCAGCGACGAAGGCTTGGACAATGACAGCTTGATTGCAGAGAGCTATCGCGGCATCCGCCCCGCCCCAGGCTACCCCGCCTGCCCCGATCATACCGAAAAAGGCGCGCTGTTCGACTTATTGCAAGCCCCTGCCAACGCCGACATCACATTGACTGAAAGCTGCGCCATGTTGCCCACCGCAGCCGTGTCAGGCTTCTACTTCTCCCACCCCGAAGCCAAATACTTCGCCACGGGTAAGGTTGATAAAGACCAAGTGGAAGATTATGCCCAACGCAAAGGCATGACGGTAGAAGAGGCGGAACGGTGGTTAGCTCCTGTGTTGAGTTATTGATTTAGGAGAAAATTATGGACGCTGGAAATTGGACATGGCTTGAATTGGCAAAACTTGTGGCAAGTTTATTTATACCGATGACGCTTGCAATCTTTGGTATTTATATCCATCGAGTAACGAAACGATTCGAGCATATCCAATGGCGCAGTCAGAAGCTTATCGAGAAGAGATTAGCTATTTACGATGATTTAGCCCCCCAATTTAATGATCTTATGTGTTATTTCACTTATGTGGGGTGCTGGAAAGAATTAAATCCTCTTGATGTTGTTGCGTTGAAAAGAAAGTTGGATAAGAAGATACATTTAGCATCTCCCCTGCTTTCACCAACGTTTTTTGAAGTTTGTCAGAAATTTCAAAGCCTATGTTTTGAAACCTATACTGGATGGGGGCAAGATGCTCGATTGAAGACGCAATTTCAGCGACGCAAGGAGGCTAGGAAAGACTGGATCGAGGAGTGGGAGTTATGCTTTAGCGGCTCAGAGGCTTGCACAAATCCACAGGAAATTAAAGCAGCATATGCGAACATTATGAAATTATTTGCTGAGGATATTGGAGTTCACCCCTCTTTTTTAATTCCAAATTCTGGCAGAGTGCCTTCTGGGGTGCAGTAATTGTTCCAAACCATCGAAGTGGTAGTGATGCACAAGGCGGATACATCCGTTGCAAGCCTTGCCCTTTGCTGTCGAGCTGAGGGCTTTGTAGGCGGGGCATCTTTGTTGATATTCGCTGACGTTCAATCTACAACAGGTTATTTTTATCTTTTATTCAACATGTTAACCAACTTATTTTCAAATGTCATGTACGTAAAAGTACGGCGGAATCAATTTCAAGTTCGGAGCTTGAAGTCAGGAGTCGATACGATCAGTGTCTCCCAGACACCCTTTACCACGACAAGGCTGCTTATTGGTCAGTTCGGTGTGGCTGAAAAAGCGTTGAAAGATGCCTTGAAACAAGTATCGCAGGGCTATCTGCGATTTTTTTCACCTGCCATTGTCATTCATCCTTTAGAAATGGTTGAAGGCGGGCTATCAGAAATTGAGGAGCGTATCATCCACGAGATTGCCATTGGTGCGGGTGCCAAAAAGGTTGTTGTCTGGGTCGGACACGCGCTCAATGATGACGAAGTGAAGAAGATGCTAGGTGGCTCATAAAACATCGTACAGTGTGTAGCGTAGCGCAGCCCAACATTCACCGCGTGGTTGGGCATATTTGTTGGGCTTCGCTACGCTCAAGCCAAGTCACAAACTGATTGATAAACAAAGAGGATTCATCATGTTACAAACCATCGAAGTGGAAATTGATGCGCAAGGGGGGATACATCCGCTGCAAGCTTTGCCCTTCGCGGCAGAGCGGCGGGCTTTGTTAACCTTGGTTGTACCTGATCGAAAGCCGTCTGCACCAACCGATTGGCGCAGTTTTGCAGGGCGGTTGCGCGGTACGGCTAACTTTAACGGCGATGCGGTAGAGATTCAACGGAAGATGCGTGATGAATGGAGCTAAATGGTTGCTGGACACCAATGTGGTGATCGGTTTGTTGAAAATGCAGCCCGCTGTCATCGCACTGCTTGAAGCGCAAAAATTGGACTTTGGGCAAATTGCGGTCAGCCAAATTACGCGCATGGAGTTGCTGGGTTTTCCTAATTTGGAAAAAGAGGAAGAGTCCACTATTCTGGAATTTTTGCAGCATTGCCAAGTGATTTTGCTGGACGAACCGATTGAGCAACAAGCCACGCGATTGCGTCGCACCCGCCCGTGCAAGCTACCCGATGCCATTATCGCCGCCACCGCGCAGGTGCATCAACTGGTGTTGTTGACGCTGGATCAACGGCTGGCGGATATATTTGCAATGCGCAGTCTACAATAAAAAGCGCGTAGATCATGGCGACGCATCACGGGAAGTCAGGAGACGATGCGGTATTGGGAACGTCTCAATACCGTCAAACATGGTTATGTGCAACGGGCGATAGACTGGGAGTATTCGACTTTATCCCGCTATGTCCATCAGGGATGGTTACCTGAAAACTGGGGTGGGGATGGGGTGAAATTTGACGGGCAGTTTGGTGAGTAAATTGCAGAGGTCAACCAAATAACGGGGCTAGGGGGATTAAAATGCAGCGACAAGCGACATCATTGAAGAGAATAATTATTTCCATGCTGCTGCTTGTCTTGCTCAGTAGCGGCATTTGGTCTTACGGGGCGGCGTCCTATTTTGAATATTTAAAGCAAGAACAAGTCGTTGCGGACATGATACGTTCTGCTGAGGAGCAGGCTAGTATCAACACAGGGACAAGTATTGAGTTATTACGCCGACGATCCGAAGCCAATGCCAAGTTGCAGATTGAACTCACGCAATGTCAAGTCGCGGCGGAGAAAGCGAAAGTTAACTATTTGAATCTCAATCAACAACCCATGCCAAACCAATCAGGCGAATACTTCGTCACGCGAACTGTCATGGACGAAGCGGACAAAATACGGCAGAGTGGTATGCAAAAATGTGAGGGAATGTTTTATATGGGTATGGACTTGCAAAAAAGTCAAAGTCTGTGAAGGCATCTTTTAACCAGCGTAGGTTGGTGAGGTACGCGGCCCAACCTTCACCATGTGCTTGTGCGTAATTTGTTGGACTTCGCTGATGCTCACCCAGCCTACGATCATGGCGGTGCAGGGTGGAAAGTGAGAGGAGTACACGTTATCGGTGGGTGAATGTGGTGATAGCGGCAATCAATTTTAGGATAAGCGAGATGAAGATTTTCTGGATGGTTTTGGGTGTGTTATGCGCACACGTGGCGCAGGCGGCGGTGTTTGAACACACCTTGGCGAATGGCTTGAAAGTGGTGGTAAAGGAAGATCACCGCGCGCCAGTGGTGGTGCAGCAAATTTGGTACAAAGCGGGCAGCATGGACGAAGTCACAGGTAAAACTGGGGTGGCGCACGTCTTAGAACATCTGATGTTTAAAGGCACGAAGCGCGTGCCAGTCGGCGAGTTTTCCAAGCGCATTGCCGCCGCAGGAGGGCGAGAAAACGCCTTTACCAATACCGATTACACTGCTTATTTCCAGCAATTACACAAATCCAAATTGCCGTTGGCGATGCAGTTGGAAGCCGATCGTATGCACAACTTGCAGTTTTCGGCGGGTGAATTCGCCAAAGAAATTCAAGTGGTGATGGAGGAGCGTCGCTGGCGCACGGAAGATAACCCCAATAGTCTGTTGCAAGAAAAGATGATGGCGGCGATTTTCCAAGAGCATCCGTATCAGCATCCTATCGTGGGCTGGATGAGCGATTTGCAGGCGATGACGGTGCGGGATGCGCAGGATTGGTATCGGCATTGGTATGCGCCGAATAACGCCACGCTGGTGATTGCGGGCGATGTTCAAGCAAAAGAAGTGTTTGCCTTGGCACAACGCTATTACGGCGGCATTCCCAAACAAACTCAAGCCCCGCGTCGGGTTTATACCGAAATGCCTCAAGTGGGCATCAAACGCTTGGTGGTTAAAGCCCCTGCTGAGTTGCCGCAGTTGATGATGGCGTATCAAGTGCCTGTGATTCGCGATCCGCAAAAAGATACCACCCCTTACGCGCTGGAAATTTTAGCGGGCATTTTGGATGGTAATGAAGCGGCGCGCTTGAACAAAGCTTTGGTGCGCGAGCAAAAAGTCGCCAGCGATGTGGGAGTTGGTTATGACAGCAACTCGCGCGGACCAGGCTTGTTTATCATTGAAGCCACGCCCAGCGAAGGCAAAACGGCGGCGGAGGTTGAACTGGCGTTGCGTCAACAATTGCTGCGCTTGGCCAAAGAGGGCGTGAGTGCCGAAGAGTTAAATCGCGTCAAAGCGCAAGTGGTCGCGAGTGAAGTGTACAAACTGGATTCGGTATTTTATCAGGCGATGCAAATTGGACAAATTGAAAGCATAGGCTTGAGTCATCGCACCCTTGCCGTGATGCTAGAAAAATTGCACGCGGTCACCGCCGAGCAGGTACAGCAAGTGGCGGCTACTTATTTGCAAGATGACCAATTGACCGTGGCGGTGTTGGATCCTCAACCGCTACCCAAACAAGGTAAACCCCATTCGGCAGGAGAATTTCATGCGCATTAGTTCAATCTTGATGGTTGTTTGGTGTTGCGTCAGCAGCCAAGTGTTCGCCACGCCGCACATTCAAACGTGGCGCACCGCGCAGGGCGCGAAAGTGTTATTTGTGGAAAACCACGATCTACCGATGCTGGATGTATCGGTCAAATTCCCTGCTGGCAGTGGTTATGACGCAGCAGAAAAAGCGGGTGTTGCGGACTTGACCAATCAGTTGTTAAAGGCGGGTGCAACTGAGCTGAGTGAGGATGACATTGCGCGTGGCATGGCAGATGTGGGCGCGGAGTTGGGCATGGCGGTCGATCAAGATAGTGCGGGCGTCACCTTGCGCACCTTGAGTCAAGCGGCGCAGCGTGAGCAAGCTTTAGCAATTTTGGCGAAGTTGTTGCAGCATCCCGTGTTTCCAGAAGCTATTTTGGCGCGGGAAAAAGCGCGCACCATCGCGGCGTTGAAAGAAGCGGAAACGCAACCTGAAAGCATTGCGGATAAAGCTTTCAATAAAGCAGTTTTTGGCACGCATCCTTATGCTTTCGATGCCTATACCACCCCAGCGACCGTGGAAGCCATTACGCAGCAAGCGGTGCAGGATTTTTATCGCGCTCATTACCAAGCCCGTTATGCGGTGGTGGCAATGATGGGGGATGTGACGCGTGCGCAAGCGGAAGCGATTGCTGAACAACTGACAGCCCAGCTGCCTGTGAGCGGTGAGGTGGCGGCGTTGCCCATGGTGGGTAGTTTGACGGCAGCCAGTGAGCAACGCATTACCCATCCCGCCAGCCAAAGTCATATTTTGATTGGTGCGCCTGGTGTTGCGCGCAACGACCCAGATTATGATGCGCTTTACGTGGGCAATTACATCTTGGGCGGAGGCGGTTTTGTGTCGCGGCTGATGGACGAAGTGCGCGAAAAACGGGGCTTGGCATACAGCGTGTATAGCTATTTTATGCCGCTGAAATATACAGGGGTTTTCCAAATTGGCTTGCAAACCAAGAAAGATCAGGCGGAGCAAGCCTTGCAATTAGTACAGCAGGTATTTGCAAAATTTGTGGCGCAAGGTGTGACCGAAAAAGAATTACGCGCCGCCAAGCAAAACATCATTGGCGGTTTTCCCATGCGGATTGATAGCAATCGTAAAATTTTGGGCTACCTCAGCCTAATTGGTTTTTATGATTTGCCGTTGACCTATCTGGATGATTTTACCCAGCGCATCGAACAAGTCAGCACAGTTCAGATACGCGCTGCGTTTGCCCGTCACCTTAACCCTCAAGCCATGGCGACCGTGATCGTCGGCGCACCTGAAATCCGTGAAACAAAATAAAATTGCCATCAACGGCGGTGAATTTCGCCGCCGCATCATTACTTTTCCCGATGCTGACGGTTTGCGCCCGACGCCCGACCGCGTGCGTGAAACGTTATTTAACTGGCTAGGGCAAACCTTGTATGGGCGCACCTGTCTAGATTTATTTGCAGGCAGTGGGGCGTTAGGCTTTGAAGCGGCTTCTCGCGGCGCGGAAAAAGTGACGATGATAGAGAAAAATCCACAGGTATTTCGCTCATTACAAGACAATTTAAGTAAATTGGCGTGTACGAACATAGATTTACTGCGTCAGGATGGGCTAGAATTCGCCTCCCGCGCAGGAACGCGCTATGACGTGATCTTTTTGGATCCGCCATTCCAAAGCAACTACTACGCGCCATTGTTCGCTTGTTTGCCGCAACGATTGACCGAAGGTGGGCTGTTGTATGTAGAAGCGGGGGTGGCGATTGATCCACCCACACCATGGGAAGTGGTGAAATCAGGGCGCGCGGGACAGGTTTTTTACCAATTATTAAGGGTAGGTCAGCATGATTAAAGTGGTCTATCCAGGGACGTTTGACCCGATTACCCGTGGACATGAAGATGTGGTGCGGCGTGCGGCGGGTCTGTTTGATGAAGTGATTGTGGCAGTGGCATCCAGTCGCAGCAATACCCTGTTTAGTTTAGAAGAACGGGTGGAGATGGCACAAGAAGTCTTTTCCCATTGCCCAAATGTACGCGTGGAAGGTTTCCAAGGCTTGTTGATGAGCTTTGTGCAATCTCAACACGCACGCGTGGTATTGCGAGGACTGCGTGCCGTATCCGATTTTGAATATGAATTTCAACTGGCGGGGATGAATCGCAATTTGTACCCCGAAATGGAAACGCTGTTTTTAACCCCAGCAGAAACGTACACCTTTATTTCCGCGACCATGGTGCGCGAAGTCGCCAAATTTGGCGGCGATGTCAGCAAATTTGTTGCGCCGTGCGTTAATGCAAAATTAGTACTAAAAAATCAATTAACTTACTGAGGAGAAATAACAATGGCACTGCTAATTACCGATGAATGTATCAATTGTGATGTCTGCGAACCTGAATGCCCGAACGATGCGATTTCGCAAGGCGACACGATTTACATCATTGATCCGAACAAATGTACCGAATGCGTGGGTCACTATGACACGCCTCAATGTGTGGAAGTTTGCCCCGTAGATTGCATTCCCCACGACCCAGATCACGTGGAAAGTCCTGAGCAGTTGCAGGCTAAATACGATAAATTGATGGCGGCTAAAGGCTAAAAAACACTGATTTATTCGGCTTCCGTCGTTCTTAAAGGAGCAGGAATCCAGTTCAATCAACGTGCTGGATCCCCGCCTTCGCGGGGATGACGAATCGCACCTCCCTAATACTGCGGGAAAGATAGAAATGACCTACCAAAATTTCAAAGACATTTTGTTCAACGGCGTGTGGAAACAAAACACAGGCGTGGTGCAGTTGCTGGGCATGTGCCCTATTTTAGCGGTCAGTAGCTCGGTGGTGAATGGGGTGAGTCTGGGTTTGGCGACCGCAGTCGTAATGGCTTTGTCTGGCGCAGCCATTGCGCCGATCCGTCAAGCCGTCCCAAATGAAGCGCGTATTCCTGTGTTTATTTTGATTATCGCGGTGCTGGTGACGGTGATTCAATTCGCCATGAATGCCTATATGTATTCGCTTTACATTGTCTTGGGCATTTTTATTCCGCTGATCGTCACGAACTGTATCGTGTTGGCGCGGGTGGAAGCTTTTGCCTCCAAAAATCCTCCGCTAGAATCTGCGCTGGATGGTTTCGCAATGGGCTTGGGTTTGACTGCAGTCTTGGCGGTGTTGGGCGGCATACGCGAAATTCTGGGACACGGCACATTGTTGTCAGGCATTGAAACCGTCTTTGGGGAAGGCGCAAAATCTTTAGTCATCACCGTTGTACCCAACTATCACGGCTTTTTGCTGGCGATTTTGCCACCAGGGGCATTTATCGTGCTTGGGTGCTTAATTGCAGGGAAAAACTGGTTGAATGCCCGTGCCGCCGAAAAAGCCGCACAAACGCCTGCGCCGATTGAGGGTGGTTGCACGCCAGCGGCACATGCAGGCTAGTTAGGTGGGTACGACAAATTCGTACGCTTTTGGGTGAAATCTCCCAGTCTTATCCTAGTTTTTCGCCCTGTCGGGCGATGTACGAATCTGTCGTACCCACAAAAATGCGCTGTTAGCCAAAATGAGAATTACTGTACCCCATGCGACCTAACAGCCTATCAAAATCAGCGCGCATCAAGCAGATTTTCCAACGTTTGCAAGCGGCGAATCCGCATCCCACCACTGAGCTGGAATACCACTCCGCATTTGAATTATTGGTCGCCGTGATGTTGTCGGCACAAGCGACCGATGTCAGCGTCAACCTCGCCACCCGTCAACTTTTCCCCATCGCGAACACCCCGCAAGCCATTTTAGACTTGGGTGAGTCGCGCTTGCGAGAGTATATTCAGCGCATCGGCTTGTACAAAACCAAAGCCAAACACGTCATTGCCACTTGCCAGCTATTGCTAACGCGTCACGGCGGCGAAGTGCCACACACTCGCGCCGAATTGGAAGCCTTGCCAGGGGTAGGGCGTAAAACCGCCAACGTCATTCTCAATACAGCCTTTGGACAACCCACTATTGCGGTGGATACCCATATTTTCCGTCTCGCCAACCGTTTGCAAATAGCCCCTGGCAAAACCGTGTTGGAAGTGGAAAACGGCTTGATGAAAGCCATTCCCAAAGCCTTTCAGCTAGATGCGCATCATTGGTTAATTCTGCATGGTCGATATATTTGCCAAGCGCGCAAACCTAAATGCGAGTCGTGTATGCTACGCGACCTGTGCCCAACGGAAGGCGTGTAGCCCACCATGTCTCACTTTTCCACTCAAGATCGAGAAGACTTACGCGATGAGTGGTATGGCTTTGATCAGGCTTATATTCAAAATCTGCCCAAAATTTATTGGGTTGGCTTATGGCTCAGTGCGGGTTGGTTGGTCATGTATTTATTGATTTATCCGTCGATTCCGCTGCCGTGGGCGCAAACGCATTGGCAAGGATTGGGCGTGCCTAATGGTTGCCAAGCTTGGACTGCCATTTGTGAAATGCGGCAAGGCGAACGCGCCTTCGCCGACGTGCGTGGTCGCTATTTAGACCAAATCAACGACCAGACGGTTGTCGAGTTAGCGGCTGACTTGGCACTATTGGAATTTATTGATCGAGCGGGTTACGTGACTTTTGCCGATCACTGCGCAGCCTGTCATGGGAAATTTGGGGCGGGTCTTCCCAATATGCCCGCCCCAGCATTAAATCAAGCCCATATCGATGACGTGTCTAGAATATACGCACAACTGCAAAACCCCGTGCGGCATTCCTTCGGTTTAACAAAACGATGGGATGCCACACAGCTCAAATTGTTGGCGGTGTATGTACGCCAACTTGGTCACGATAAACGGTGAACCCCGTCGGAGATGCACCGTAAATTTAGGGAAACGCTGATTAAATCTTCCGTTCGTGGTGAGCTTGTCGAACCATGAATGGAAGATATAATTAAATCAATAGATTAAATCCATTCACCCTTCGACAAGCTCAGGGCGAACGGATTTAATCATTACCACCTTAGCTGGCTGTTAGTCCGCAGTAGGTGTCGTACTTAATCCATACCAATCCATACGGCGCGTCAGCAACATCACGGCGGTGAGGGTGGCGAATAGGATCAAGGTGCCCATCAATAGCGCGTTATCTTCCGATTGCAATACACCATACAACACCGCATAGAGCAGCGCGATACAACCTGAGAAAGCCAGTGCAGGTTTACGGCTCTTGAGCAATCCCGCCAAATAACTGCCAATCAGTGCAACACATGCTGCACCTGACACCGCATAAGCAATCAAAAAGGACATGTGTTCGGACAGGCTGATGACCAGCAGGAAAAACATCGCCATTGCCAACCCAACCAGCAGATATTGCATAGGATGTATGCGCAGACTGCGCAGCACCTCAAACATAAAGAACGAGGTGAAGACCAGTATGATGAACAGCACGCCGTACTTCACCGCGCGTTCCGACAGCAGGTAGATGTTGACGGGGTCGATGAAATCAATGGAAAAAATATCCTCTGCGCCCGTGTTATTGCGCGCCAAATTCGTTACCAGCCATTGTGCGGTGAAACCTTTATCATCAACCACACGGCTACGCGGCAAATAGCTGCCCCCGAAGGAAGGATGCGGCCAAGTGGATTTAAGCGACATTTCAGTAGTGTTGCCAGCGGGGGTCACCGCCAGCGTGGTCATGCCTTGTAGCTCGAAGGGAAAATTGAATTTAAACTCAGGTGAGGTTGCCGCATCAATCACGCTTAACGGCACATGGATGCCATTGCCTCCCGCCGCGCTCACATTGCCAGGGGCGAAATCAAACTGACTGCCATTTAAGGTTAATTTTGGCGCATTACGTATGCCCCGTGAATCACTCACCTTAAGCACAAATGCAGCTGACACGGGAATAATATCAGCTAAGGGTTTGTTGATGCCATAGCCTACAGGGACAACAAAATCCCCCGCCAGCGTACTGTGCAGATTGAATAGCCGCGCTTGATAAATCCCTCTGCTCCTAATTTCCACTTCCGCGTTGCCATCAATTTTGAGCGCGTGCGGCGCAATCACGGCTTCCTGAATATCAGATTCACTGAGGGTGGTTTTTTCCACGCCATTACTGTCTTTGGTGGTCTCGCGCTGGTGCAGTCTGTATTTAATCACTAAATACGGTCCCGAAATGGTTTGTGGTCCAGACGCACTGCGTGCAATGTCTTGCTGCACTTGCGTTTGCAGCATCTGGCGTTCGCTGATTTTGGACTGAATCATGCCCAGCGGAATCAGCAACAGCACCGCCAGAAAACAGACCATCAGGATTTTGGAAAACAAGGGATTGCGTAACATGATGACTCCTAAGGGGTTTCAGGGAGGTGACATCATGCCAGCGTTGTGTGTGGAGAAGATGCGCTTGTGTGTGCTGTATGTGTGGTGGGCATACACATTTTTTGTGAGAGAACCATTGATGTAGGAGCGCACAAATTGCGCGATTTAACGTGGAAATCATCGCGCAATTTGTGCGCTCCTACGCACGGAATATACAAAAATTTAGGAAGTGACTGCTTAACCCGCTGGCAACACCAGGCTCACCTCCACCCCGCCATCAGGTAAATTGACAAGGGTGACGGTGCCGCCATGCAATTCCGCCACCTGTTTGACGAAGGGTAGCCCCAAGCCTGTGCTTTTGCGTTGCGTATTGGGGCGTGCTAAGGAATAGAAACGTTCAAAAACACGGGGCAGGGCGTAGTCGGGGATGCCGCTGCCGTGGTCGCGCAAGGTCAGCGTGTGTTTGCCTGTGGAGCTCGTCAGCGACAAGGTAATTTGACCGCCATCGGAAGAAAAGTCGATGGCATTTTCCAGCAAATTAGAGAGAGCTTGGCGCAATAAAAAAGTTTCGCCCATAACCTGTGCATCGGGCGGAATGGCGTGTTCGCAGCAAATACCCCGTTGTTGTATTGGCGCAGCGTGATCGGCGATCACGATTTCTGCCAATTCGCGCAAATTGATGACGGTGGCATTTTCCAAGGTGGTGCGATGCTCCACTTTCGCCAAAGTCAGCAACTTATCCAGCATATCTTTCAAGCGGCGACTTTGTTCGCGGATATTGGCGGTGAAGGTGGCGCGGGCGGATTGCGGCATGTTTTCATCCAGCAATTCCGCCGCACCGATCAGCGCGGTAAGCGGGCTTTTCATCTCATGCGCCAGATGGTGAACGTAATTTTCCACATACTCGCGCCCATCCAGTTTTTCGCGCATATCGGCGAGTGCTTTGCCCAGCTCGTCCAATTCTGTGCTGCCCATTTTGGGTAATTTAGTTTTCCTGCCTAAACTGACCTCCTTCGCATAACGACGCAGCAAATCGACCGAGCGCGTCAGCCACCAAGTGAACAACAGCCCAATCGCCAGTGCGCCGCCCATGAGCCAGCCCCCCGCCCGCTCGATGTGATGACGGCTGCGATCAATAAAGGGTTGCACGCTCAAAGTCGGCTTGGCGACGGTCAGTACACCGATGGTTTTTCCCTCGCTCAAAATCGGCGCGGCAACGTGCATCACGGTGCTTCGGCTATCCTTGGGATCTTCTTGAGAACTGCGCACCCCATAGCGACCATGCAGCGTGAGATACACATCGTTCCACTTAGCAAAATTCTGCCCCACCGCTTTGTTTTCGGAGTCATAAAGCACAATGCCCTTCGCGTCGGTGATATACACGCGCAAGTTGGTCTTCTCTTTTTTAAAGCCCCAGATATTGGCATGTAGCTGACGCGTCTGATAACGGGCGAATGCAGCCGCAAAACGGGGAATGTCGATTTGAGTAGTGTCCTGCGTCGCCATTTCCGCCAGTAAATTGGCGGTATCTACCAGCGTTTCTTCCATGGTCTGACGCACGCCAGGTTTGACTTCTTCTGAGAAACTATTGAGCACAAACCACGCGGCAAGCCCCACAATCAGAAAATAGCCCAGTAACAATCGCAGGGTAATGTTCACTGTCCCGCCCCATTCACCACGCTGTAGCCCATGCCGCGATGGGTGACGATGGGATCGAGATCATCGCGCACCGCCTTGAGTTTGGCGCGCAGCGTTTTGATATGGGTATCCACCGTGCGGTCAGACGTATCCAACGCGTCGCACCAAATCGCCTCCATCAGCACTTCGCGGGCATAAATCCGCCCCGTGTGCGCCAACAACATCTTGAGCAACAAAAATTCGTAGCGCGTCAGCTCCAAGGTTGTGCCACAAAATCGAATGCGTGCACTCGCCTCATTGACCTCAAACCAAGTCGCATTCACCACCGCAGGCACACGCCGACGCAAAATCACCCGCACGCGTGCTACCACTTCACGCGGCGAAAACGGCTTGGTCACATAATCATCCGCGCCGATTTCCAGCCCGACAATGCGATCCACTTCATCCGAACGCGCCGTGAGAAACAGAATAGGAGTGTCGCTGAATTTACGTGCCTCGCGACACACTGCGAAACCGCTCATATCGGGCAAGCCCACATCCAAAATCGCCAACGCGTAATGACCACTACGCAGTTGCGCCAAGCCCTCGTTGCCCAATGTACAACAGTGCGTGACGTACCCTTCCGACTTCAGCGCGTAAGCCAGTACATCCGCAATAGGAGATTCGTCTTCGATGATCAGGATGTGGGTTTGCATGGAATATTCAGTCAGTTAACACAAGCAGTATCAGGTACATTGTAAGCAATGCACGGGATGTTTTCGTCAGGGTTGCAGGTTAGATTGCATTCTCTTCCTTGACATGTTCTACCACCCCTCGATTTAAGGGGTGGTACTAACAGTTGAAAACCCCCGACAATTTTCCGCTTTTTAGGTGGGTTTTTGCCATGCTACGTCAACAAGCGTCGCATTCTGATCAGATTGTAAGCTACCACAGTGAACAAAAACAGCTAGTTGACAAGGCAATCCCATTGGTTTTAAGATTGCACGCAATTGCATACATTTGTATCTACAGGAGGAATCATGGCACAAATGCAGACTATTTCTATCCGCATTCCTGACGATGATTTTCAATGGCTGTTATCTGTGGCGGAGGCGAAAGCGAAAACGCCCAGTGAGAAGCTGCGCTATTTGCTTTCTCGTGCGCGGGAACAGGAAGCAGGGCGGGTGGATTATCGGCGTTGTGCGACGTGGATGCGCGAGCTGGCACAGCCTTTTGCGGATGGAGTGGGTGATGTGGAGCGGCAACATAAGATACACTCCGATCTCGTTGCGGCGGTGTGCGAACATCTGCCACAAATCATGTCCACGCTGGTGTCTGAACCTCCAGTGGCTGAATCGGATGGGGGCAAGATGCGCGAAGTTGAGGCGCAATTGGCGCAGCAATGTTTCAGGCTGCTGACGGCGGTGTTGCGTATCGGGGTGACTTCCTCGCCCGCGACTTATGACAAGCAGGTGCTGGATCCGTATCTGGACGACATTATCGAAATCGCAACGATTATTTCAACCCGCAAAAATAAGGAGGTTTCAAATGGCTGAGACGATTGCAACACGTGTGGCACGTATTATTGCGGGCGGCACACATGCCTTGATAGACAAGGCGGAACATTTCGCACCCGATGCGATGATGGCGCAGTCTATTCGTGAAATCGACCAAGTGATTGCCGAGGTGCGCCTCGATTTGGGCAAAGCGGAGGCGGCGAAACACTTGGTGATGTCGCAAATTGCCAAGCTGAATGGTGAACATGAAAAATTAGCCGAGCAGATTCAGTTCGCGGTGGCGCAACAGCGCGATGATCTGGCAAGCGTGGCGATTGGTCGTCAGGCAGACATCGAGGATTATTTGCCTGTGCTGCAAAAATCCTTGGACGAACAATCTGAGCGCGGACAAGCCTCCGAAAGCTATTTGCTGGCGTTGCAAGCCAAAAAGCGTGAGCTGGAACAATTGCTGAACGACTATCTTGCCAGTACCGCCGCACAAGCTTCCGAGATGTCATCGCCGACTAACAGCACACGGCAAGTACGCGTAGAAGATGCCGAAAGCGCGTTTAGTCGCGTGTTGTCCAGTCAAACAGGCGTGGCGGGATTAGGATTCAGCGCGCCGCAGGATGCTGCAAAACTGAAAGCCTTGGCGGACATGCAGCGCAGCAATCGCATCGCCGAACGGCTCGCCGCGCTCAAAGTGAACGACAGCCCAAAATAATTCGCGCCGCCGCACGACCCTTGGGGAGGGGATATGGAATTTCTGGTCGCACCTGCATCATTGCCTTTTACCGCCGCCATTGTGTTGGTACTGATTATGGGACTGGTTGAAGGCGTTGCCGTGTATTTGGGCTTCGGTTTCTCGGAGTGGCTCAATGTTTTTACGCCCGAAGGCATCGACGGGGCGGCGGACGCTTGGCTGGGTTGGCTGCATGTTGGCAAAGCCCCGTTGTTGGTGTTGCTGGTGATTTTATTGACCGCCTTTTCGATCATTGGACTCACGCTAAATGCCGTGGTACATGATCTTATCGGCATCTATCCCACCCCATTTTTATCCGTCCCGATTGCGTTTGTTGGTGCCTTGCCTGTGGTGCGTATTTTGGGCGCAGCCATTGCCCACCTGATTCCCAAGGACGAAACTTCCGCTGTCCTATTGGATACGCTGGTGGGGCATGTTGCGGTGGTGATGAACGGCACGGCACGCGTCAATTACCCTGCCGAAGCCAAAGTCAAAAATGGGCAGGGGCAAACTTTTTATGTGCATGTTGAACCCGAAAACGAGGGCAAGCCATTGAATACGGGCGATTCGGTGCTGTTAGTGAAGCAAATTTCTGGGACACGGTTTTTGGCGATTGCTAATCCGCGTCCCGATATTCTGTAATCCAAAAGGAGAGTGATAATGGATAAGTTGATGGAGTTGGGTGTACTCGTGGGTGTGGCACTGGTCGGGCTGTTTGCCGTCGGGATGATTTTTGCCCGACTGTATCGCCGCTCTTCCAAAGAACAAGCCTTTGTGCGCACGGGGTTGGGTGGACAAAAAGTAGTGATGGATGGTGGTGCGATTGTGCTGCCGATTTTCCATGAATGCGTGAGCATCAATATGAACACGCTCAAGTTGGAAGTCTCGCGTTCTGGTGCAGACAGTCTGATTACGTTGGATCGTTTGCGTGTGGATGCCGTCGCAGCATTCTTCGTGCGGGTCAGCCCCAGCGTCGATGGTGTGGCGAACGCCGCGCAAACCTTGGGTCAGCGCACCATGCACCCTGATTCGCTGAAAGAATTAGTCGAGGACAAATTTGTGGATGCACTGCGCGCCGCAGCGGTTTCCATGAGCATGCACCAGCTATTGGATAAACGTGGTGACTTCATTCAGGCAGTGCAAAATGCCGTGTCGGAAGATTTGTTGAAGAATGGGCTGGAGCTGGAATCGGTGAGTTTGACGCGCTTGGATCAAACGCCGATCAAGTTTTTCGACGCGCAGAATGCTTTCGATGCCGAAGGGTTGACCAAACTGACCCAACAGACGCAACAGCGTGCCCGTGAACGCAACGAAATTGAGCAGGATACCTCGGTCGCCATTGCCAAGAAAAATTATGAAGCCTCGCAACTCAAGCTGAACATCGAAAAAGACCAAACCTTCGCCACTTTGCACCAACAGCAAGAAGTCGCCACCCGCAACGCCCAGCAAAAAGCCGAGGTTGCCAGCATCACCGCGCAGCGCGACCGCGAAGCACAACAAGCCAGAATTGATGCCGAACGTTTAGTGCAGGAAGCCGATGTCGAGAAAAATCGCGCCATTCGCCAGCGTCAAATTGAAGCAGATCGGGACGTGCAAGTCGCCAAAATCGAACAGGAAAAACGCACCACATTGGCGGATCAAGACAAGCAAATTTCCATCGCCGAACGGTCAAAAGCCCAATCCGAAGCGGAAACACAAGCCAATGAAGCACGGGCGTTGGCGGCGCGTGCCGAAGAGCAAGTAAAAACCGCCCGTGAAGTGGCGGTTGCCGAACGCGAAAAACAAATTGCACTGGTCTCCGCTGAACAAGAAGCCCAACAACAAGCCATTGGTGTGCGCGTTTCTGCCGAAGCCGAAAAAGATGCCGCACAAAACTTAGCCGAAGCCGTGAAGATCAAAGCTGAAGCGCAGCAAGTGCAATATCAAGTGGAAGCGAAGGGTATCGAAATGCGCAACGCCGCGTTGAACACCTTGGCGGCGGATCAAATCGCGTTGCAAATCAAAATGAAATTGCTGGAAGCTCTGCCAGGCATTATCGAAGCCTCGGTCAAGCCAATGGAAAAAATCGACAGCATCAAAATCATGCAAGTCGATGGACTCAATCGCAGCGGCAACGACACCTCGACCAACACGGGTTCGGTCACAGGCGGCAATCTCGCAGAACAAGCCGTCTCCGCCGCCCTAGCCTACCGCGCCCAACAACCCATTTTAGATGCGGTACTCAACGAAATTGGCATCAAAGGCGGAGACCTAAATGGACTGATTCAACCGCTTACACGCGAATTTCAGCCGCCCACGGCGTAGGTAAGTTGGGCGATCAACCTACGAAATCAATTCGAGAGTTTTTGATATGAATACTTTGAAACATATTGGTCAATTGCTTTTGATTGTGATCGGTGCACAAATTCTGACTCTTGCCATTATGGGCGTGACGGGCTTGCAGTACAGAGATGCAAGCCTGCTTATGATTGCGGGACTATTTCTAGCGGCTTTTGGCTTTCTTGCTTGGGTACAGGTTCGTATCAAACGTGCATCAGCCTTCAACCAAATGACAAAACAATCGTTCGCAGCCATTGAAAATCAAATTATTGAACTTCGAGCGCAGGTAGAACAAATCGAAGACCCTCAGGAAAAAGCCGAAGCGATGAAAACTGTTCATCAACTTGAACAACTGATCAGCAAGAGGCATCAGTTATAACTTGCGTCACTCCTTTGAGCGCGGCTTGCGGAGCAGGTACATAGAATTCACTCTACATCATGATTGCGATATTGAAATGGAACGGGTTAGTCCTGCCATTCGTTCAATTCATACCCCGTGCTGCGCCCGCCGCCAGCAGTTTTGCGCAACACGCCGCTCAGCAGCAAATCATTGAGGTCGCGCAGGGCGGTGTCAGGCGAGCATTGGGCGAGGGTTGCCCATTTTTGGTTGGTGAGTTTGCCGTCGAAGCCGTCCAGCAGTTTGTTGAGCAGTTTTACTTGCCGTTCGTTGAGCGACAAGGTTGCCCACTGTTGCCAATAGCGCGCTTTGCGCAACACCGCGTCCAAGGTGATATGCGCGTGTTCGACGGCGCGATGCAGGGCATCGAAAAACCACAGCAACCACGCCGTCACGTCCAACGTGGCTTTTTGCGTCTGCTCCAAGATGTCGTAATAGGCGGTGCGCTCACGCTGAATTTGCGCGGACAAGCTGTAATAACGTTGCGGACTACCATCGGCACGCGCCAGCAGCAAATCGCCCAAAGCGCGGGCGATGCGACCATTGCCGTCGTCAAACGGGTGCAACGTGACGAGCCAAAAATGCCCCAACCCCGCCTTAATCAATGGCGGCACGTTGGCGGGCGCGTTGACCCAATCCAGAAAACGCGCCATTTCGGCGGGTAAACACGCAGCGGGCGGGGCTTCAAAATGCACGCGCTGCCGCCCAATCGCCCCCGACACCACCTGCATCGCCCCGTTGGCATCATCGCGCCATGCGCCCACATTGATTTTGGACAATCCCGCGTAGCCCGTGGGAAACAGCGCGGCGTGCCAACCGAATAAACGGGCGGGCGTGACGGTGGCTTGGTTGTTCGCCGTGGCATCCAAGACCATTTCCACCACGCCTTCGACATGGCGATCAACAGGCGCAAGCGCGCCGATTTCCGCCCCCAAACGGCGGGCAATCGACGACCGCACCGATGCCACATTCAACGCTTCGCCCTCGATTTCGCTGGTCTTCACTACATCGTCGGTCAGCGCAACCAAACTTGCCTGATCGCGTAGCGTCATGCCGACATCCGCCAACCGCCCCAACAACCGCCCTTGAGCGCGACTCACCTCCGCCAACGGTTCAGCCAATGCCGCCCAGTCAAAATGCCAGTTAGGCCAATCGCTGGACTGCCAGAGGTAAGTGTGATTTTCGTTGTTCATGCGGGGATTTAGTGCACATTCGACGCGGAATATGCGGTTGTTAAGTGGGTAATTCACCGCAGCGGGGATTGTTCGCCGTGCGGACGAAGGGGGGGCGTGAGTAAAAGCGTTATGCGCCCAACGTAGGGCGACAATAAGCGAAGCGCATTGCTCCGAAGGATTGAGTGAGAAGTATTCACATACGGCGAAATAACGATTACGCCCGACTGCTACTGCGCTTTCTCTACCCCCTATCTGTGCTAGTGTCCTACAGGATGCAAAAGTCAATCGGGTTGGCTGTCGCATCTACACGACCAGCAGCCATAACGCTTACATTTCTGTAATCCACTGAACCAACAGCCTCACATCATCATCGGGAATATGACGCATGGGAGGGGCGGGCATTGATCCCCACACACCTGCACCACCAGACTTTACTTTATTAAAGAGACGCGCTTCAGCATTCTGCCCGCGATACTTGGCTGCAATGTCAGTAAAAGAGGGGCCAACGACTCTCTTATCGACACTGTGACAAGCCATACAACTATGTCGTTTTGCAATGGGCAATGCCACCTCAGATTGAACCTTTTTCTGCCCAATTGTTGAGCATCCCACTAAACTGATGACGACGATAACGAAAAGGGTGATCGCTAACTTCATGGTCTCTCCTAGAATATAAATCAAAAAATCAATGACGAATCAACCAAGTCTGCTGCTAATTGGGGGTTAGATTAGATGGGCTTTTAAACTTCGGTTAATTGTAATATGAAAGCAACGATAGAAAACCATTTCCCAAAGCTAATCTTATCTTGTAACACATTGAGACTGCGCGATTGTTAATCGCGGTTGTTGCGCTGTGCTAAGTCATGCACCAACGCAAATGACAGCAGATGCGACAAGCTCGGTACGGCGCAATCGTTATTGCGCCGTATATGATTGAACCATTCGGCGCAATGCGCTTCGCTTATTGCCGCCCTACGCCTCTACGCTTTCCACCACGTTACAACATCACTTGTGTCCCCAATTCAATCACCTGATTCGCGGGGAGGCAGTAGTACGCTGCTGCGCCTTCGGATTGGCGGGTGAGCCACGAATAGAGGTTGCATTGCCAGCGTGGCATCGCTCCTGGACCGTCGCTGATGACGGAACGGGCGACGAAGTAGGAGGTGGTCATGCTTTCGATTTCCAAGCCAAAGTCAGCGGCGCGGGTGAGGGCGGCGGGGATGTCGGGTTCTTCGCGGAAGCCGAAGCGCACATCGACTTGGTAAATCCCGTTGCTGAGACATTTGACGGTGAGGCGTTTTTCGGCGGCAACGTAGGGGATTTCTTCATTCACGACGTGTAAAAATAAAATCCGTTCGTGCAGCACTTTGTAATGTTTCAGGTTATGAAACAAGGCACTGGGCACGAGCGTCGTGTCTGAAGTCAGATACACCGCCGTGCCAGAGACGCGCGGCACGTCGGGCAAGCCTGTGCTGACAAAGCCTTCCATCAAAATATCCAGTTTGCGGCGTTGGGTGGCGACTAACGCGCTGCCTTGTTTCCAAGTGGTCAACAACACAAAAATCACCGCGCCGAGTACCAAGGGCATCCAGCCGCCGCTGGCAATTTTGGTGGCATTTGAGCCGAAGAATCCCAGTTCCAAAATGCCGAATAAGGCAAACCCAATCAGCAACAAGGTGCGATGTTTGCCTTGTCCCGCCATGATGACAAAACTCGCCAACACGGTGGTAATCACCATCGTGCCAGACACGGCGATGCCATACGCAGCGGCGAGTGCGCCAGAGGAGCGGAATTGCAACACCAACACAATCACCGCCGCCAACATCAGCCAATTCACGGTGGGGATGTAAATTTGTCCGCGTTCTTGGTCGGAGGTGTGCAACACCCGCACGCGGGGCAAATAGCCCAAGCGCGAGGCTTGCAAGGTCATGGAATACGCGCCTGAAATCGTGGCTTGCGAGGCAATCACCGTGGCGGCGGTGGCGAGGGCAACCAGCGGCAACAAGAACCAATCAGGGGCGAGCAGGTAAAAGGGGTTTTGCACGGCGGCAGCATCGCGCAACACCAACGCGCCTTGTCCAAAATAATTGATGATTAAACAAGGAAGTACCAGCGAATACCACGCGATGCGCACGGCTTTTGCGCCAAAATGCCCCATGTCGGCATACAAGGCTTCGCCGCCTGTCAGTGCTAAAAACACGGCTGACAACACCAAAAACGTTGCGCTGGGGTAATGCAGCGCGAAGTCCAAAGCATAAATTGGATTCAGGGCTTTTAGCACCACAGGGTTTTGCAGAATGCTGCTCACGCCTAAGATGCCCAGCGCGATAAACCACACCATGGTCACGCTGCCAAACAGTCCGCCGATTTTGCCCGTGCCGTGTTTTTGCACCAAAAACAGCCCAATCAAAATCCCCACGGTAATCGGCAAAATCAGTTTTTCAAATTGCGGCGTGGCAACGCTCAAGCCTTCTACGGCTGACAACACCGAAATCGCGGGGGTGATAATCGCGTCGCCATAAAACAGCGCGGCAGCAAAAATCCCCCAACCGATGATTTGCTTGGCGATGCGCGGGCTGGATTGGCTGAGTCGATGCGCCAGCGCAGTGAGGGCTAACACCCCGCCTTCGCCTTGATTATCAAAGCGCAACACCAGCCAAACGTATTTAATCGACACGATGAGCATCATGCACCAAAATAAAATCGACAAGGTGGCAAGGACGTTTGCCTCCGTGAGCGGCATCGGATGCGCGCCCGCAAAGGCTTCTTTAAACGCGTACAAGGGACTGGTGCCGATGTCGCCATACACCACGCCAAGCGCGGCGAGGGTCAGCGTGGGCAGACTGGAAGTGCTGGTTTTTTGCATGATGACTCCTTTTTTATTTGGGAAGGGGAAAGAGGGAAGGGAGAAGGGTAAAACCACCTTTGCTAACAAGAGATGCGAGATTTTCTCCTTCCCTCTTTCCCCTTCTCCCTTCCCCGTATTCAGGGTTGAAATCGGTAGCCCACCCCAATTTCCGTTTGTAAATACACGGGTTGAGTGGGGTCGTCTTCGAGTTTTTGGCGCAGATGGGCGACGTAGATGCGCAAATAATGGTTGTGGTCGTTGTGCGCACCGCCCCACACTTCGCGCAGCAAATGGCGATGCGTCAGCACCCGCCCCGCGTTCGCCAATAGCACTGACAGCAGTTTGAACTCCATCGCGGTCAAATGCACGGGTTGTTGCGCTTTACTCACCAAACGGCGGGTGAGATCGACTTCGACTGTGCCAAATTGCACCACGGGCGCGCTCAGTTCGTTGTCCGCCCGACTGCGCCGCAACAACGCCCGCACCCGCGCCAACAATTCGCCCACGGAAAATGGCTTGGTCAAATAATCATCCGCGCCCGCGTCCAATACCAAAATTTTGTCGTGCTCGGTCGAACGCGCCGACACCACTAACACGGGGACTTGCGACCAACTGCGCAAGCGTTGCACAAAATCCACCCCGTCGCCGTCGGGTAGCCCCAAGTCTAACATGACCAACTGCGGTTTGATGTTGGCGGCTTCTTGCAGCCCCTGCGCCATCGTTTCCGCCTCGCGCACTTGGCAACCCTCGCCCAGCAAGGCGGATCGCACAAAACGGCGAATTTCTTTTTCGTCTTCCACCAGTAATACGGTGTTCATATCTGCTCCTTGGTGTAAGGGGTTGCTAGTCGTTAGCGGTTAGTCGCTGCCCCGTATTCCCTCCCCCTCGCAGGGGGAGGGTTAGGGTGGGGGTAGGAACGTTCACTTGTAACGAACCCTTCAACCCCCATCCCAGTTGCCCCCTCGCTTCGCTCTCCCCCCTCTGCTAGGGGGAAGGAGTAGGTCTCTCATGGTTTTATTTGTTGAATCATCACATTAGGCGTTGTTTTTTTCATCCAACCTCCTCTGGTTCAATCACAGGCGGCGTGCCTAGGGGCAGGGTGAATGTCACACACGCGCCGCCTGCTTCTGGATTATGCGCGGTAATGTCGCCACCGTGCGCTTCGACCACGGCGCGGCAAATTGCCAAGCCCATGCCTACGCCGCCGTGTTCGGACGTGCCACGTTCAAAAGGCTCGAACACTTGCTGTAATTTGTCGGGTGGAAAACCCGCCCCCGCATTACATAAACTAATGCGCGCCGCGTTTTCGTCTTGTGCCACGCGCAGCACAATGTCGCTATGCGGCGGCGCGTACTTAGCGGCGTTTTCCAACAAATTGCAAAACACCCGTTCCAGCAACACCGCGTCGAATTCCAGCAGCGGCAAGTTGTCCGCCAATTGCACTTTCAAGGTATGCGCTTGCAACGCCGCGCCTGATAATTTCAAACTCGCACCGATGACTTCTTCAATCGGCTGCCATTCCTTGCGCAATTGCACCAAACCCGAATGCAGCCGCGCCATGTCCAACAAATTATTCACCAAATTATTCAAGCGCATGGCTTGATCGCGCAACGCGCTGGCGGTTTCGCGTAGCGGGTCGGGCAATTTGTGTTGCGGCAACGCCAAGGTGTCCGCTAAACCATACAACACGGTGAGTGGTGTGCGAATGTCGTGCGACAACGCCGCCAAAATTGAGCTGCGCAAGCGTTCGGTGACGATTTGCATTTTGTGTTGCTGTGCGACTTCGACAAAATGTAGCCGATCCAGCGCGGTTGCCATCAGCGAAGCGACGGCTTCAATCAGCGGGCGTTGTAACACCGACGCGCTGACCAACATCACCCCGCGAGGACGCGTCACCCCGACCAGCGGCACAATCAGCGTCGGCGGATTGTCGCTGCCCAATTCCACGGTTTGCGGATGCGCAAAAATTGAATGCACCATCAACGATTCAGCGGCATTCAGATGAATTTTAGTCCCCGCCAGCGGCAACAAGGTCTCATGCGACGACGGCAATAACACGCGCAGCTCATGTTGCAAGGTTTCGCGCAAAAATTGCTGCGTATCGAACACCACTTGTTCCACCGTCAACGCGCCCGCCAAGCGTTGCGCCAAGGCATACAACGCCCGCGTTTGTTGTTCGCGCTGCCCCGCTTCCAGCGCGCTTTGACGCAAGCCCGTGGTCAAATGGCTGATAATCAGTGCGACCGCCAACATCACCGCGAAGGTGATGAAATACTCCACATCATTGACGTTAAAGGAAAATCTAGGTGGGACAAAAAAGAAATCAAACAATGCAATACTGATAAACGACGCGGTGATGGCAGGCTTGCGCCCCAACTTGACCGCAATTACCACCACCGTCAGCAAAAACAACATCACGATATTCGCCAAATCCACCCGCCCCAACAGCGGCTGGGTCAGCAAGGTCGTCAACGCGCACGCCAACACCGCCCATAAATGCGGCGAAAAAGCTAAAGTTGAATTTCGCATGAGACACGCTCCATCAAAAACGCAGGGCAAACTGCGGACAGGCGCATGATGGCAGGGCGAGTGTAAAAAAGGTGTAAATGCGCGAGGAAGTGATTGTTTCCACCCTAGCGAGGAAACTAATTGGCTTTAAGTTGTCATTTCAATCTATTCTGTAGGCAGAACGGATGCATATCAGAAATCCCCCCACAACATTTGCAGTGCGGCTACCCCAGCAATCGCAGCCGTTTCGGTGCGCATCACGCGTTTGCCCATGCGGATGGGGGTGAAGCCGTGTTGCAAGGCGAGGTCACTTTCGGCTTCGGTGAAGCCGCCTTCTGTGCCAACCAGCAACACCGCTTTACTCTTGGGTTGACTTTGGGCATGTAAGGAGCTAGCACCCTGCGGTAATAAAATAAAACAGCTGTCGGCATCAGCGGGCGTTTTTTCTAACCAGACAGTCAGCTCTTGCAGCGGGTGTATGACGGGTAAGCTGTTTCGACCACATTGTTCGCAAGCTGCGATGGCGACTTGTAGCCAATGTTCACCACGTTTGGCGGCACGTTCAGGGGAGAGCTTTACGATGCTGCGGGTACTCGACAACGGCTGTATTTCGCTCACACCCAATTCGGTGGCTTTTTGAACCACCCAATCCAACTTGTCACCACTAGGCAAGGCTTGTGCTAGGACGATGCGCAATGGAGACTCGCGTTCAACCGAGCTATCTGCTAATTCTCCCATCACCACGCGTTTGCTGCTGATTTCGATCAACACGCCTCGACGAGCTTGTCCTTCCCCATCAAAGATTTCCACCTCATCGCCGACTTTGAGGCGTAACACACGAGCTGCGTGATGAGCCGCATCGTCTGGTAAATCAAACGTGCCAGTCAATGGCAGTGGGGGGGGGCAATAAAATCTAGGCATGATATGTATGGGTGTTGTCAATAGTGGGTGCGACATTATAACCCCACATATTTTGCGCCATGCAAATCAAATTTTTGTACACACTAGACTGGAGGCGAATCCAAGCATCCCTGCCTCATTCCACGGACGGCAATTCGTTCAACTCATACCCCGTGCTGCGCCCCCCGCCAGCGGTTTTGCGCAGTACACCGCGTTGCAACAGGTCGTTGAGGTCGCGCAGGGCGGTGTCAGGCGAGCATTGGGCGAGGGTTGCCCATTTTTGGTTGGTGAGTTTGCCCTCGAAGCCGTCCAGCAGTTTGTTGAGCAGCTTCACTTGCCGTTCGTTGAGTGACAAGCTTGCCCACTGTTGCCAATAGCGCGTTTTGTGCAACACCGCGTCCAATGTGCCATGTGCGTGATCGACGGCGCGATGTAGGGCATCGAAAAACCACAGCAGCCACGCCGTCACGTCCAACGTGGCTTTTTGCGTCTGCTCTAGGATGTCGTAATACGCGTTGCGCTCACGCTGAATTTGCGCGGACAAGCTGTAATAACGTTGCGGACTACCATCGGCACGCGCCAGCAGCAAATCGCCCAAAGCGCGGGCAATGCGACCGTTGCCGTCGTCAAACGGGTGCAAGGTGACGAGCCACAGATGACCAAGCCCTGCCTTAATCAACGGCGGAACATTGGCGGGCGCGTTGACCCAATCGAGAAAACGCGCCATTTCGGCAGCCAAACACGCAGCGGGCGGGGCTTCAAAATGCACCCGCTGCCGCCCAATCGCCCCCGACACCACTTGCATTGCACCGTTCTCATCATCGCGCCAACTGCCTACATTGATTTTGGACAATCCTGCGTAGCCCGTGGGAAACAGCGCGGCGTGCCAGCCGAACAAGCGTGCAGGGGTGACGGCGGTTTGGTTGTTCGTCGTGGCATCCAAGACCATTTCCACCACGCCTTCGACATGGCGATCAACGGGTGCTAACGCACCGATGTCCACCCCCAAACGACGGGCAATCGACGAGCGCACCGATGCCACATTCAGCGATTCGCCTTCGATTTCGCTGGTCTTCACCACATCGTCGGTCAGCGCAACCAAACTTGCCTGATCGCGTAGCGTCATGCCGACATCCGCCAACCGTCCCAACAACCGCCCTTGGGCGCGACTGACCTCAGACAGCGGTTCAGCCAGTGCTGCCCAGTCAAAACGCCAGCTCGGCCAATCGCTGGACTGCCAGATATAAGTTTTATCTTCGCTATTCATGCGGGGATTATAGTCTATATTCGCCGCAAAATATGCGGCGATTTGGTGCGTTATTCACCGCAAGGGGGTTGATGGGCGGCGCGGACTACCTTGTCATCCCGCCCCGTCACCCCGTGCCACGACACGGGGCGGAATCCAGCCCTAGATACAAACCTCGCGCAGCGAAACTAAATCCGATTTAGTCCGCTACGCGGGATTCTTGTTTTGACTGGATACCAGCCTGCGCTGGTGTGACGGGTGTGATACGCGGATGACAGTAGGTGCGGATGCGTGCGCTACTTGTGACTTTTTAGGATTGATCGCAAGACGAATCACATACTACGCGGGGACGACGAGTAAATCACTTCATTCTTAACCCACCCTCTACTCCACAATCTCCACTTCCGTGCCATTGGGGATCATGGAATAGAGTTCGATGATGTCGGTGTTGCGCATACGGATGCAGCCGTGTGACAGCGGCACGCCCATCGGTTCGCTATCGGGTGTGCCGTGGATGTAAATAAAACGCCGCATACTGTCTTGTTTTCCAAGGCGATTGAAGCCAACTTCTTGACCAGATAGCCACAAAATGCGCGAAAGAATCCAGTCACGCTTTGGAAATTGTTGCGCCAGTTGGGGGGAATAGACTTCCCCTGTGAGGCGACGGCGGACAAAAACGGTATTTTCAGGGCAACCTTCTCCGATTTTGGCACGAACGATATGCTTACCACGAGGGGTGCGGCCGCTGTTATGGGATTCACCCGCGCCATTTTTGGCCGTGGAAACAGGATAGCTCAGCAGGACTTCACCCTCGTCACTCTGTAATTCTATGTGTTGTGTCGATAGATAAATAATAATTTTCATATTGATAGGCGGTTCATCTGCATTGGCAGCCTGTCTTTCCAAGGCGGAGAGGTTGATGTCTTGGAAGGGCTCACATGTTTCGCTCGGTTGGTTATCCACATCACTCCATTCCTTTGCGTGGACGGGTAGTATGCTCAATGTCAGTGCAGTCAGAGGGATGATGGCCATTTTTTTCATGTAGCTTTCCTTTGATCAAATTATTCAGGCTATCTGCTGCATAAGATGCGTGTGCGTGCAAAAATTGGGCGCGATATTGCCAAGTTCACCTCAATATTTTGCCAGTATAAGGGGTAAAGAAGGCAAATGGGTATATCGTGGATAAGCAAAATCAAGCCATCCTGTAGCACGCATTCGCGCTCAATCCCATGCTTGGCGGGCTTTATCCTGCTTCCCGTGCGCGGCGCGCATGATAAGATAGCACCTTGCATGAGAAAATATACAGTATTCCCTCATTTTGTTTATTAGGAAAAGATAATGGTCAGCTTGCAACCTCCTTTGTGTGATTTTGGCTGGAAAGCCCCTGATTTTGATCTGTTGGGCGTGGATGGCAAACGCTATAACCTAGAAAATGCGCGCGGCAAAAATGGTCTGTTGGTGATGTTTATCTGCAATCATTGCCCTTACGTGCAGTCCATCCGTGACCGCATTGTGCGCGACACCTTGGAGCTGCAACAGCACGGCATCAACACCATTGCGATTATGTCCAATGATCCTGCGGAATATGCGGAGGATTCGTTCGATAATATGCGCGCCGTGGCGCAGCAATATCAGTTTCCCTTCCCTTACGTATTGGATGACACGCAGCAAATCGCCAAAAATTACGATGCGGTATGTACGCCTGATTTCTTTGGTTTCAATGCCAACTTGGAATTGCAATATCGCGGACGACTAGACGCATCGCGCAAAACCGCTGCGCCTGATGCAGAACGTGATTTATTCAATGCCATGGTGCAAGTCGCACAAACAGGACTCGGGCCACAAGACCAAATCGCCAGCATGGGTTGTTCAATCAAGTGGAAAGAAGCATGAAAACTGTCGCCCCGCTGGGCATGAGCGCGGTGTTGAAGGCGGTGATCGCGGCGGTGAAGTTAGCCGCTGCGGAAGAAATCAAACCGCGTTACACCAAAATCATCCAGCAACGTAAGATGGAAGAGAATTTTGCCGCAGATGTGGCGGAAGCCGTTCACAGTACGTTGACCAAGAAGCTGCAAGCGATTGCTCAAGTGCCTATTTTGGATGAGAAGATTTCCCCTCAAGAACAGCATGCGTTGTGGTTGTCGGGCGAAGCTTGGATCATCAATCCCATTGATAGCTATTCCAATTTAATGCGCGGATTGCCCTACTTTTCTATTTCGGTAGCGTTGTTACGCGAAGGGAAAGTCGCGCTGGGTGTCGTGTACGCGCCCGTCGATGAGGAATTATTTGTGGCGGAAGCAGGCAAAGGTGCGTTTCTTAACGGACAAAAAATCGTCGGCAGCACCACCGCCAACACATTAGACGCAGCCCTTGCCAGCGTGGATTTCCGCCGCCTCAACACCTTGTTGATTGCCCGTTTATCCATCCAACCGCCTTACTATACCCATCGTAACTTTGGTGCGTGTGCCTTGGATTGGTGCTATATCGCCACAGGTCGCTACGACGTGTATTTGCATGGCGGACAGCAACTGTGGGACTACGCCGCAGGCGCGTTAATCTTGGAAGAAGCGGGTGGTTTTGTATGCTGTATCGAGCAAAATGATTTTGCCCTAGGCAACATCTGGCAACGCTCCGTGATCGCCTCGCGGGATTTAAAATTGTTTGAAACTTGGCGAGATTGGGTGAGGGGATAAACTTTAGATTGACCGAGTGATAACTTAAAGGTTATATTCAATGAAGTTAAGTATTGAAACCAAGCATGTTCAACAAGACTTAATGGCATTGAAAGACTTTGACATTAACGCATTTGGTCGGGTGGCTGCCTTGCTTCGAGAGTTGCATGCTAATCAAGGCACAGCAATCGGACAAAACCTAATAGATCAGCTCAATTTGCAGGATCGTACCCAAAAAGTGGGCGAGCAGATGATAGGCAATAGCCTGAAAATTCAACAAGAGATGCTGCGTCGAGACTTGTGGCGTTTCAAACTTTGGCGAGTTGATGCCAAAGGACGACAGCGACTGGAACCATACCGAATCATCTATGGATTTTTTGCGACAAGTCAATTTCGCAAGACCCCTGAGATACGCATTCTTGCCGTGCCGTGCAGAACATACGAAAAAGAGGATAGCTATGACTACCAACCAGATCACCCTATTACCCTTCGGGTTAGGGCTGACTACGACGCATACCAATGATGCGCGTCAACGTCAGTTCACTGGCACGCAAGCGGTAGAAATTTACAGGCTGGCTGCTAAACAAGCAGACCTGAGTGTGGATGATATGTTCGCACAGCTTGAATCGTCTGATACCAGAGTGAAAGGCGCGATGGCGGTCGGGGCGCAGTGGGTGGCGGAAACATTTTTATCTCAAACTAGGCCTACACTTGCTACGCTGCGTATGCAAGCAGGATTTTCACAACGTGAACTGGCAAATCGCTTGAATGTATCGCAACCACAAATTGCGAAATGGGAGCGACTTGATGCGCCCAATTGGGAATCTAAAACCATTGTGAATTTAGCGAAAGCACTTTCCATGGATGCAAAAGAGTTGTTTGGTGTGCTGATGGATAGCAGCAAGGGATAAAAAATGAATGCTCACTTTAGTTGTTCGGCTATATTTTGCGACGATATTCGGCAAGAGTTGCATGGAAAAATGAGTCTGATGGGCATCTACAACGGCAGTATGTATGTTCCTGTTTTTCCAATTGTGCTTCCTAAAATATGTGCTTTTTTTGAGTTACGCATCTCTTCGGATTTTAGAGCGGATGCAGATGCGGTCCTGACGGTCATGAAGGGGGCAGAAAGAATTAATTCGATTACGATACCGCTATCCCCTTTCGATAGCACAATCGAATTGCCACACGGCAAAACTGCCGTTGCATTTTCAAGAATCGGCGCGATGGAGTTTCCTGCGATGACCTTTGATGAACCCACACTGATTGAAGTTGTTGTGCAACTCGATGGTCAATCAATGGTCGCTGGACGGCTTTGGGTGACTACATTTCCACAGGCTGACGAGACTTAACGCTTAGCTAGGGCGTTTTCGCACTTCCCACTCGCCATTTCCATGCCCTACCAAGCTCTCTTTTCCACCCCGTTCGCGATACTCGGCATTCGTTGCACGGACGATGCTTTGACCGAAATCGTCTTTCTCCCACTTTCGACTCCTGCGCAATCACCGAGCAATGACTTGGCGGCGGAGGTGTGCTGGCAGTTATTGCGCTATGTGGACGATCCCGCCGCGCCATTTGATTTGCCCTTGGCGTATCGCGCCACGCCGCATCAAGCCAAGGTTTGGCGGGCGTTGTGTGAGATTCCGTGCGGAGAAACGCGCCAATATGGCGAATTAGCCAAAACCTTGCATTCGGCGGCGCAAGCGGTGGGACAGGCGTGCGGGGCGAATCCGTTGCCCATTGTGATTCCGTGTCATCGGGTGGTGAGTAGCACGGGATTGGGCGGGTTTATGTTGCACCGCGATGGCGACGCGCTGGACATCAAACGTTGGCTGTTAGCGCATGAACGGGCGATTTGACCATGGACATCCACGCGCTGCTGGATACTTTTTGCGATAGCTTATGGCTGGAAGATGGGCTGGCACGCAGCACCTTGGAAAGCTATCGCAGCGATTTGTTGAAGTTTGCCGACTGGCTGGAAGCACAACAGCATAAAGCCTTGCTGGACACCACCCACGGCGACATTCAGGCGTATCTCAGTCATCTAGTCGTGCAGCAAGTGCGCACCAGTTCTTCGGGACGGAATTTGTCGAGCTTGAAGCGGCTGTTTCGCTATTTGCTGCGCGAAAACCAGATTGCCGTTGATCCCACCTTGCAAATTGCCATGCCCAAATTGCCGCGTAATTTGCCCAAAACCTTGACCGAACACGATGTGGAGCGACTACTCAAGGCACCCGATGTGCAAACGCCGCTGGGCTTGCGCGACCGCACGATGTTGGAAGTGCTGTACGCCACAGGCTTGCGCGTGTCGGAGTTGGTTAATCTAAGCACCCGACAAGTCAGCATCGCGCAAGGCGTGGTGCAAGTGATGGGCAAAGGCAATAAAGAACGCCTCGTGCCGCTGGGCGAAGAGGCGTTGGACTGGCTAAAACGCTATGCCGAACAAGGTCGCGGCGTGTTGTTGGCGGGCAGAATCAGCGACGCGCTGTTTGTCACCGCACGCGGCGAGGCGATGACGCGACAGATGTTTTGGTATCTCATCAAAAAACACGCCCAACGCGGCGGCATCACCCAACCGCTTTCGCCCCACACCCTGCGCCACGCCTTTGCCACCCACTTGCTCAACCACGGCGCGGACTTGCGCGTGGTGCAACTGCTGTTGGGACATACCGATATTGCCACCACCCAAATCTACACCTACGTCGCCCGTGAACGCTTGAAAAAACTGCATCAGACTCATCACCCTAGGGGGTGAGTTGTCTTTTCAATATAGATTGGAATGGTTGAGTATTAAAATGCTGTATCGCGGTTAGTTCGCAAGCTATATTCGCAAGCGAGCCTTAACGCATTGATATTTCAAGTTTCTGAGGCGATTTTCTTGAAATCAGCTTGATCGAGCGCGCAAGCCAATGATTGTTTTCTTGAATAATGAGCGTATTGTCCTTAAGCATGTTCGCATAATGCTTATCATGCGAAATGTGCTCTTTAATCCACCGCATCAATACCCGATGTAGCTTTTCTGAAATAGGCTCATTATTTTTGAATCTTTCACGGTACTTTTTCATCCGTTGAAGAAACATATCATGCGTCGCTTTGTGTTCCCTCGTAAATTCATACTTGGCTTCCCGCAACAGATTTTCCTCATAAGCAAAATGATTTTCAAGACTCGCTATGAATTGATCGAGCAGATAAGCGTACTCACCCGTGCTCAACGATCCAAAAAGAGAGCCGTAATAATCCAACTCCGTTGCATCATGTTGATGATCGGTAGACGGTGCTGAAGGGGAATGAGGAGTCACTTGGCTGAGTTTGTAAATACATTCGGCAATGCAACGATGCTGCGCGTCGATTGCTGCTATGCCCGTATTCCACTCATCCGACCAGATTGTTTCCATAATGATATAACCGATTAAAATCCAACCTTTTATTGTAGCAAAATAGTATGGTATTGTCACCGTAGTGCAACAAACTATCTTAACAAAGTCAGCATTTTACGTATCTCATGCACGCACGATCCACAACCTGTACCCGCCTTAAACACTTCCCAACGGCTGAGTCACTGGTTAAGCCTCGTTCCTCAATGGAAGTACGTATGGAGGTTTCGCCGACATTGAAGCAAGCGCAGACCGTACGTCCCGCATTGTTAGTGCCTTTTGGCGGGCGAGCCGCAAGGTGTCCTGTGAGGTCGGCTTGCGTGAGTTGGGTGAACAAAGGATTGTAGTGTGATTGCCCTACGAGCAACATCGCTTATAGTTGCAAATGGGCTATGATTACGCATGGGGTGCTAGGCGGCTGAGAAACCGAACCAGCTTGCAATACCCAACGGATTGGACGAGCAAGTTGTGTGGCGCCCGCAGGCGTAGGTAAACAGGGACATTACAATACAATCAATAGGAGAATGACATGGCGATGGACGTAATTGATTATCAGCTACACGGTGACGATATGCAGTTTGTCGAAATCGAACTTGACCCGAGCGAAGCCGCGATTGGCGAAGCGGGTAGCATGATGTATATGGAAGACGGGATTCAGATGGATACCGTATTTGGGGATGCGTCGGCGCAACAAGGCGGGCTGTTCGGCAAATTATTGGGGGCAGGTAAACGCCTGATTACGGGCGAGTCGCTGTTCACGACCGTGTTTACCAACAAAGGTGTCGGTAAGCGGAAAGTGGCGTTTGCCGCGCCTTATACAGGCAAAATTATTCCGTTTGATTTGCGCCAATACGGCGGCACGATCATTTGTCAAAAAGATGCTTTCCTGTGCGCCGCGCGGGGCGTGTCGCTGGGCATTGCGTTCCAGAAAAAAATCGGCGTGGGATTTTTTGGCGGCGAAGGCTTTATCATGCAAAAGCTGGACGGGGATGGAATGGCATTTGTTCACTCTGGCGGAACAGTGTTGGAACGTCGTCTTGCCCCAGGTGAAGTGTTGCGCGTGGATACGGGATGCGTGGTGGCTTATACCTCGGACGTGGAGTTTGATATTCAATACGTCGGCGGGGTAAAAACCGCGCTATTCGGTGGCGAAGGACTGTTCTTCGCCACGCTGTGCGGCCCTGGCACGGTGTGGCTGCAATCACTGCCCTTTGCACGTCTTGCCTCGCGTATTTTCGCTGCAGCACCTGCTAGACAGGGTGGCGGGGGTTCGGGCGGTGAGCAAGGTGGATTGCTCGGTAATTTGTTAAACGGTGATAACTGATGCGTAAGGCGGATTCGCCATAGGCAATCCGCCATATTCCTCTTTGCATCGGCGACATCAATCAGCTTATCTACACGCGGCGTGTGGCGGTAAAATGCGCCACCCCCTTTCACGGAGTCTGTGATGAATCTCCCCTTGCGCCCCATTGTTCACACCTTAGGTTTGGTTGAATATCAACCCACTTGGGAAGCGATGAAACGCTTTACCGCCGACCGCACCGCCGACACGCGGGACGAAATTTGGCTGGTGCAGCATCCGCCCACGTTTACCCAAGGCTTGGCGGGCAAGCCCGAACATCTGCTTTGCAACAGTGACATTCCTGTGGTCAAAATTGATCGCGGCGGACAAGTGACTTACCACGGCCCTGGGCAAATCGTCGCTTATCTGTTGTTGGATTTGCGCCGTTGGCACATCGGCGTGCGTGATTTGGTGCGGCTGATGGAGCAAGCCGTGGTGGATTTACTCGGGGAATATGGTGTTGCGGCAAAAGGGCGGGATGATGCGCCTGGCGTGTATGTGGACGCAGCCAAAATCGCTTCCTTGGGTTTGAAAATCAAAAATGGCTATTGTTATCACGGGTTGGCGTTGAATGTGAATATGGATTTAACGCCATTTTCTTACATCAATCCTTGTGGTTATGCGGGCTTGCGCGTCACACAAACCTGCGAACTCGGCATCACCGCTGAGTTGGGTGAACTACAAGCTCAATTGGCGCAAAACTTGATTCATGGATTGCAACAGCATCTGGAGGCGGTTTGAAGCCTTGAGTGTGTGTGGCGTGGCAGGGGTGCGACAATTTGCCGCATTCTCAAGTCGTTTTTTTTGTTGAATAATGCGTCTGACCAAAAGTTGCTTGGCTTTCAAACGATTAAGATGATCTCTCCTTCATCACCGCGTCTCCTCCCAAGGGCAAACAAATCGGCAACTTTTGGTTTTTCTCTTGACCTGAATATCCGCTGCACCGTGATTAAAAACTTGGCGCACACTGTAAATTCAGCACCTCTCCCGTTTGTGGATGGTTAAAATACAATGCGGTAGCATGGAGATGCGAACGTTGTGCTTCGCGCCCGCCATACAAACTATCACCCAAAATGGGATGACCTATTGCCAAGAGATGCACGCGTAGCTGATGGGTGCGTCCTGTGATCGGTGTGAGTGCGACGCGGCTGGTGTCGTGCGGTTCGTTATAGCTCAACACTTGAAAATGGGTTTGCGCGGGTTTGCCGCGCTCAAAATCCACTCGTTGCCGAGGACGGTGTTCCCAATCTGCGCCTAACGGCAGGTCAATTTCACCCGCTATTTGAGCTAATTTCCCAGCAACCAGCGCGACATACTGTTTTTCAATTTCGCGGCGTTCAAATAAACCCGATAAGGTTCGTTGCATCGCCATGCCACGGGCAAAAATCAACAGTCCAGAGGTTGCCATATCCAAACGATGCACAATCAGTGCGTCGGGAAATTCAGTTTGAACACGGGTGGATAAACAATCTTGCTTATCTTCACCACGTCCAGGCACGGCAAGCAGTCCCGTAGGTTTATTGACTATCAGCAGGTGGTCGTCTTGGAACAGGATGTCCAAACCTGTGTGAGCGGGTGGGGTGTAGGGTAGGGAAGTCATTGGTTTTATACTATGGGCGAACAAGAGCGTATGAAACACCCTCTCCCCCTGCCCCTCTCCCGTAAACGTGAGAGGGGAGTTTCGGTATTTAGGCTATTATTTAGATGCCCCTAAGCCGTCATCCTTTGCGCCAACCACGTTTGTATATCGTCCAACTCGGCGGGGTGCACGGAATGTTGCATGGGATAGTCGTGCCATTCCACCTCAAAACCGTTTGCTATCAGCGCATCCCGCGAAGCAGTTCCCAATGCGTAAGGCACAATGGGGTCGCTACGACCGTGCGCCATAAAGATAGGCGTTTGTTGACCCGCGACGGTGACCGCAGCGGCGCAGTCTTTTGCCATCGGTAAATAGGTGGAAAGTGCTAATACGCCTGCCAGCGGGGTCGTTAATCTAACCGCGCTGTGCAAAGCAATCGCGCCGCCTTGGGAAAATCCTGATACGAAAATATGGTCGTGTGGTATGCCTAACGCCACTTGTTCCGCGATGATGTCGAGCAAAATTTGTTGCGAAGCTGTAATACCCTCCACATCGGGTTGCGCATGAATTTGGTCTTCCACGATGTCGTACCACGCCCGCATGATAAAGCCACCGTTGATGGTCACAGGGCGTTTGGGTGCGTTGGGAAAAAGATGTCGCACAGGGGCGGGAAGCTGTAATTCATCCGCGACGGGCATAAAGTCGCTGCCGTCCGCGCCCAGTCCATGCAGCCAAATCACCACATAACGGGGATTCCGTCCGCTTTCAATCATCTGCATCGTCGCCCTCCTCCGCATCGCTGCGCACTGCGCCAGGGGCGGGGAAAATCTCGCGCAACATCTGGAAAATCTCGCGATAAGATTTAGGTGGCTTGGCGGCTTCACGTTCTTTTTGCGCGGAGCGGATCAAGCTGCGCAAGCGTTGCACGTCGATTTGCGGTTGATCTGCCAATAGCTCGGTCAAGGCATGTTCGTCATCCAACAAGCGATCACGCCAGCGTTCCAGCATGTGCATATACACAGTATGGGCTTGCGACGTGCCATTCCAAACCGCCAATTGGGCTTTAATCGGTTCAGGGTCAATGTCGCGCATCAGCTTGCCGATGTACTGCATTTGGCGGCGTTGCGCGCCAAATTTATTGATGCGGTGCATCTCCTTAATCGCATCGCGCAGGCTGTCGGAAATATCTAATTTGGCGAGTTGATCCTTGCCTAATTCGACCAATTGCCCGCCCAGCTCTTGCAATTCGTGCATCTGCTGCTTGATTTTGGTTTTGCTGGGTGGCAAATCCAAATCAGGTTCGGGGGGCAAACTCGTCCAGCCACGACCACGTGTACTGGGCTCAGGCGCAGGCGGGGCTTGGACTCTGGGAACATAGGGGACATCGTCATCATCGTCGTACTCTTCATCCTCATTGATCTCAAATGGGACGGACTCGTCAAACGGGTCGGCATGCGTACGGAAGGCGGGTTTTGGTTTTTGCGGATTCATAACAATTCAAATAAGAGTGCGATGCGCTATGATACCGCCTTTCGTCAATTTTCCCTTCACGACATGAACGCTTCCGCTCCGCAAAATCGTTTTTCTCATTCCAGCGACACGCTGCGCCAAATCGCCCAAGACATGGTGGACTATGCCAAGCAACGCGGCGCAACGGCTTCAGCCGTGGAAGTCTCGGTAGGATTTGGTCAAGCTGTGACGGTGCGAGAAGGGGAAGTCGAAACCATAGAATACAATCGCGACAAGGGACTGGGCATTACCGCCTACATCGGACAAAAGCGCGGCAATGCCAGCACCTCCGATTTTTCGCCCCAAGCGATACGCGATACGGTGGATGCCGCCTTGTCCATCGCCCGCTACACCGCGATTGACGATTGCGCGGGCTTGCCCGATTTAGATCGTTTAGCGAAAAACTTTCCTGATTTGGACTTGTATCATCCGTGGGAGCTGTCGGTAGAAAGCGCGATTGAGATGGCGCAGCAATGCGAACAAGCTGCGTTTGATTACGATCCCCGCATCCAGCAATCCGAAGGGGCGACGGTCAATCTACACGAAGGCTCGTTTGTATTCGCCAACAGCGCGGGCTTTATGCAAGGTTACCCGACTTCGCGCCACAGCTTGAGCTGCGCGGTCATTGCGGAGCAAAACGACGCGATGGAGCGCGATTATTGGTATTCGGTCAAGCGCAATGCGGGCGAATTATTGTCCGCCGCCGAATTAGGACGCATCGCAGGCGAACGCAGTGTGCGTCGCCTAGGCGCGCGCCAGATCGCCACACAACAAGTGCCTGTGTTGTTTGAAGCGCCGATTGCGTCGGGCTTGTTGGGCAGCTTTGTCGGCGCGGTCAGCGGCGGCAGTTTGTATCGCAAGTCCTCATTCCTGCAAGATAAAATGGATCAGCAAGTTTTCGCTTCGCACATCAACTTGCGCGACGTGGCGGATTTACCCAGAGGTTTGGCTTCGGGCGCATTTGACGATGAAGGCGTGCAAACCCAAAACCGCACCATCGTCGAAAACGGCATCTTGCGCGGCTATTTTTTAGGCAGCTATTCCGCCCGCAAACTGGGGTTGAGCAGCACAGGCAATTCAGGCGGCAACCATAATTTAATCTTGCAATCAGGCGAATTGGACTTCGCGGGGATGCTGAAACTGATGGGACGCGGCTTACTCGTTACCGAATTATTGGGTCATGGAGTCAACGCGGTCACAGGTGATTATTCACGCGGCGCGGCAGGGTTCTGGGTGGAAAACGGCGAGATTCAATACCCCGTCAACGAAATCACTATCGCAGGCAATTTGAAAGATATGTTTATGAACATCGCCGCCGTCGGCAACGACGTGCTAGTGCAAGGCTCACGCCATTGCGGGTCGATTTTGGTTGAAGGCATGACCATCGCGGGATGCTAGGTAACGCGGACTTATTCGATTTGTCCGAGAAATATGGTATCTAGATATTTGTTTTGATTGGATTTTTATTTGATCACGCAGCACTAAATTCATCACAAATTTGCAAATATTAGCGTTAAAATCCCCACTCGTTCGCTTATGTATTTGACCTATGGAGGGGAAAGTCATGGAACTGATATGGAAAGACTGTTGGAATACAGGGATTGATACCATTGATGCGCAGCATCGAAGTATTATGAATTATATCAATCAACTAGGCCATGTCGCCTTAGGTCGAAAACCCCAGGTTCCCACCTTGCTAGATGATGACGCGGCTGAGGCGATGCACTATGCTGCATTTTTTGGATCATTAGCGACCGCTGAGTTCGGCTATGTACTTGATGAGTTTATCCGTTGCGTCGAGGATCATTTCGCCCACGAGGAGCAACTACATGTCGAAGATACCTATCAGCTCTCCGCTCCCCACAAAGAAACGCACGATTTATTTCTAGTTCGCATCAAAAAATACCAAGCCGATTATAACCAAGGTGTAGACAACGCCGAAAAGCTATTCCGAATCCTCAACAAGTGGATTGAACAACACATAGCCTACGATATGGATCTGATGGCATCGGTCAAACGTTGCCGATTGAGTGATGGGGTTTGATGGGGGGAGTTTGAAGTTTGTAGCCTGTGGGTGAGAAACACCCCGCGACTCTTTTGAATAACGCTTGTCAAGGCAGGGGATAAGGCGTTTAATCCTGTCCGCATTATGGATGGCATATTCGATCACAACGAGTGAAGGGCAAGTGATATGGGATTGGGCAGTGAAAGGTTAGCTATGAAACAAGACTGGATTCTCCAAACAAAAGAAACTCGCCGAGTCTTCTCCAGTGCTACTTGGGTTCCCTTGAGGGCATCTTGCAATGACGAGCAGGGTGAAGTTCGAGACATAGGCTATGTCAGCGAGTTTTTTGGATGCGGATCTGTTGCGTTCCAGCCAGAGCATCGGGAAGTCGCGGAACAACTTGATTGGAGTAGTATTGGAAGCGGCCATGATGTGCAACCTTATGCTTACGAGGATGGCTACTACTCATCTATCGAGCAATATCAACACAACGACAAAGAACCAATCGGAGTTAATCTTGTATTTGAGCATCCTCAACCAGTAATTGGCGGAAGGCTATGGATACTGAACCCTGATCTGGTTGTAGCTCTTCATCTGATAAAGGATGGAACAAACTGGGTACGACCAGAAGAAGACTTCGTTGTTGTAGCTAGAGAGGTTCTTGATGAAAAAGGAAATCATCGCCTAATTGAGATCAAGCGAGAATTCCTCATCGACTATTTGGCGGCAAGGAACCTTTCACTTCGCCTCTCCTATTACCGCCAAAGAGTAGAAAATGTCGCGGCATTTGAAGGCAGCGAATATGCAAATCTAGAGAATCGACAAGAACAGCGAGACGGCGGTCGATTTGAACTCCTGATTCGCAGTTTAAAAGATGTCTATGGTGGAAGTTGGGCTTCGTTCCGTGTCTGGAGAACTGATGTTGATGCGGATGAAGATGCCCCAGTGATGGGGCCAGAAGGTGATGATAACACCGCATTTGAAAGCTCGCGGGGGCATCGGAGTGGCTATGATGGTGTGCGGGTAGAAGGCAAGTTTTGGCGAGACGAATGGATTGAACACCAAGGACAGAGCGTGCGTGTACGAAGAGATGCAGATAAGACTCTTCCCCAATTTATCGTGGAAACTGACGGAACGCGAATGCCATCTGCCGACTTAGACAACGAAGACATTGGTCGATGGCTGTGGTTCCGTCCCAGCGTTGTCAGCGAGCTTCTCGATCATCGCGGCTTTTCTCTTAAGTGGTATACGGCAGAAACAGGTGGTATTGGCTCCACGTCTGGGTATGCGACGCACTTCGGAATTAACGCTTCGGATTTAATCACGGTCTATGCCTATGATGTAGCTCGCCTCGCCGCATGGGAGCAGCACATTTGGGCTGCACATAACATTGTCCCAGATGGGAAGGTTTCAAATGAGTTGCTAGCCTCGCAGGTTAAAGCTCAGCCAGCATCTACACATGCTGTAGAAGAGTCTTTGTTCAAGAGCATGCAGATGCTAGAGGCGGGCTTTCGTCAAGAGTTCAACATTTCTCTGTTCACTCACGACATAGATGCTGCTGTCATGCAACATGTTTCCCGCTTCTCTAGCAGGGATCAAGCCTCATTGCTGAGGTTGGCGAAAGAGCTTGTTCGTGTGTTTTCGGATCGGATTGATGTCCAAGCACTTCGCAAGCTTTCAACTCATGCCGAGAAGGAAAAGCTTGCTTCAAACAAGCTTCTTCAGGATGTCTTAGCCCAGAAGGTTGGAGCTGATAAAGCTCGCCTCGTCTTTGGTGCAATCGCTGGGGCATATGACATGCGAGTAGGTGATGCACATCCGACCAGCTCCAAGATTGGAGATGCTTTGAAGCTCGCTGGAATTGACGAGAGTGGATCGTTGCTAAGGCAGGGTGAACAACTCATTTCCAATTTTGGACAATCAGTTTGGTGGATAGGAAAATTGCTTTTTGGGCAACCGAAAAGCAAGACAGCTAGTCAGCCCGCGTAGGGCGCATTCGTTAATGCGCAGTATGTAAACTCATCATGTAATCAAGCAATTGGTGCAATGCGCTTCGCTTATTGACACCCTACATCAGGCGAGATGTAGTATCTACACACTGATAAACAAATGCGCCGCTGCTGATTGAACCACTGCACTACCTGAATGTTGGGTGTTTTCTTCACCAACTCAGACACAACACAGGTATCAATCAGGTAATTCATAGTGACATATCCCTGCCCATGTCTTTGTCCCGTTCCCATAACAAGGCAAGATTGTCGTCTGCGAGGTCGTCCGTCAAACGGAGTTGCTCAAATAGCGGCGGGTTCTTTTTCAGTTGCTGCAAATAGTCCCGCAGCACCTGACTGACCGCCGCTTGCGCATCTTGAATATGGCAGACCGCCATCACTTCGTTAATGACCGCATCATCTAGGGTAATGGTTGTCATGGCTTTTCCTTTTTGTGGTGACCCAGTTTAGGTGGCGAGTTTACCGTTTTTTGAGGCGTTACGCTTCCTTGCCCCTAAACCAAGCCGCGTCGGGTGTGTTCGTAACGCATTGTGTTATCAATCAATTGGTGCAATTCTCTGCGCTTATTGACACCCTGCCAACTAACGACTACCAACTAACAACTTACAAACGAGCCTATTCGCTTTCCAGTTTATCGGATGAGGTAAACGTCCAGGTGCGGGTGATGGTGAGGATGTCGGTGTCTTTGCGGATGTCGGGCGACAAGGGGGAATAAGGGGCGGCGAATTTGACGATATGTACCGCAGCGGCATCCAGTATCGGTTTGCCAGAAGAACGTTCAATTTCGACTTTTTCTAAAGTGCCATCGGCAAGTATCGACACACTTAACGTGAGTTTGCCAAAAATCTGATCGCGGCGCGCTTGGGCGGGGTAGTTTAAATTGCCGAAGCGTTCGACTTTGATGCGCCAATCTTCGATGTATTGGGCAAAACGATATTCCTGAGTACGCGCCCCGATGAATTTACGACGCGGCAACTTTTGGTAGGCTTCTGTGTTGCGACTGATTTGTGCTTCTAGACGGGCGATTTCCAAGCTGCGTTGCACCAGGTCTTCGCCACTTAGCACCGTGGGTGTGGGTTGTTTCTGGAGAGCGGGTTGTGCCACTTGGTGAACGCTATGTGCTTGGGTCAGCAAACGTCGCGTTTCCTGCTCGTTGTTGCTTTGACGTTTCACGGCTTGTTCAGGGGTGAGTTGTTTGTCATCGCGCAGATTGGGTAGGGCGGTTTGCGCTTGGCGATCTTCGCTGGTGTTGCCACCGCCATCTAGGTTATTTTGCGCTAACGCATCCGCATTCAGGGGGTTGCTATTAGATTTACTGTTGACCAACACCACTTTGAGCGGCTGCATTTTGCTAAACATATTTTTGCGCGGATCAGGCAACACAAACCCCACGCCAAACAGCGCGAAACTATGGAAGGCAATGGAAAAAGCCATTGCCCCCGCCAATATGGCCGATGACTTAACCGACCAAAATGCCGTGAATCGCGCCAAAATTTGTTTTAACAAGCGACTTCCTCCGTCGTGACCTCTGCATCTGCACTGTTTTCTGACGCTATCAAGTCTTCTTCCTGAATAGGTTCCACCACTGCATCAACGATTGCTTCAACAAAACGCGTTTTCATGTCCACATCGATCAAATCAATCTCGCCCACCGCCAAGCGTACACGTGTCCCCGCAGGCTGTTCAGGCAAACCATGCGCACGGAATACTAACGGGATATTGGATACCCGCACCAGATTTTCACGAATCACCGTCGCGGTAATCATCAATTCATTCACTCCCTCGCCCACTTCGTGGGAGAGGGTTGGGGAGAGGGCGTCTTTCTCTTGTTGCAACCAACGTAAACACCAATAACGTTCCATATTGCGCTGGAAGTCGTTATACACGCCGTAGGTCACCTCAAAATCGCGCAGCACGGCATACAAGCCCGTGTCATTTTTGGGATAGATGGGTTCAGCATCGTTCAACATGGCGATAATTTGCCGTTGATTGACCAAATCCACATAGCGGCGCAGCGGCGAACTTGACCACATATATTGCGCCACGCCCAAACCTTGATGCGGCGCAGCGATAGTGCTCATTTTGACTTTGCCGTTGTTTTGCGTGCGATAAATGCCAGGGAAACCGTGCTCGTCCAGTTGTTTGCCCCAAGTGCTATTGACCAAAATCATCAGCTCCGCCACCACTTTGTCGATAGGCGAACCGCGTCGCCGCGTGCTAATGCTGACAAAATCATGTTCAATATGGAAGTTGTAATCAAGCTGATTTTGGTTCTCACCCGCCTTACCGCGCAAGGCTTCCAGCTTTTGCGCAAACGCCCACAGCCACGTCAGTTCTGTGGCGTATTCGTAATCCAATTTCCCCGCCGCCAAGGTTTCTTCATTAAACAACGGCTCTAAGCTGTCATGGCGCAAATTCGCCGCGATGTGAATGCGCTCCACGCGGCTGCTGTGCGCGGTAATCAGCAAAGTTTCCGCATCGACTTCTAAATACATCGACAACGCGGGACACACGCGATCCGCTTCCAAGGTAAACGCTTGCACCACGCTGTCGGGCAACATGGTGATTTTCCGTCCTGGCATATATACCGTGGATAAGCGCGTGGCGGCAAGCTTGTCGCCGTCCGAATCGCGGGTCAGTCCCAAAGCGGGCGCGGCAATATGCACGCCGATCCGATAATGCCCGTTCTCCAATTTCTCCCACGAAAACGCATCGTCAATTTCCGTGGTGCTGGCATCGTCGATACTAAATGCCGTCGCGGTTGCCAAGGGCAATTCTTCCCACGCGCTTAAGGTGACAGGTGGAAAATCCAAGCCTTTGGGGAATTGCTCAAACAAAAATTTGCCCAGATGAAAATCCTCTGTCGAAGGCAACGCGCCGCAACGATGCAGCAAATGCGCGGACGACAAATGCGTCGCGGCACAGGCGGCTTCCAAGGCTTTGACTTCCAAGGTATTACGATCGGGTTGATACAACAAATGGGTGAGCTGCGCCTTAAACGCGTCGGGCAATTCAAAGCCGATCAGCTGTTCGGTATAGTGCGCTTGCAACGCCAATTGCTGACGTTTCTTCTCCGCGCCTGCCAATGCCGCTTTCAATACTTCAGGCGGTGCGGCGCGATAACGCCCTTTGCCTTTTTTGTGAAAATAAATCGGCGCACCATGCAGCCGCAACAACACCGCTGCCGCTTCTAACGCTGATGGCGTATGTCCAAAGTAATCCGCTGCGATTTGTTCAAAACCGAATTCATCAGGCGGGCAACATTCCCACAAGAATTCCACATCAATATCCGCGACCAACGGTTCAGCTTGAGGCAAAAACTCGCCTAAGGCAGGCTGGGTAAAGCGCAACATCACATTGGCGGCTTTGATTTTGCTGCGCTTACCCGACAGGCTTTCCACCTGTAAGGAGGTGGTCGAATCAGTCATCACACTGCCGACTTTAAAGCTGCCGTCTTCTTCGTAAAGGATATTCATGGACATGGACTAGAAAATTTGACCTAGATTATAGCAGTCATGGCAACTTCTCTTCAGCTCGACACAACACCTATCTGCTGTTCATCTGATTTAAGCGCATCCCGCGTTGCATGATTTGCTTTACTTGCGTACTATCCGCACGCGGTTGCATGGTACTGTTGGAGGGGGTTCTCACTTCGTAACAACCTTGTTTCTGCACCCCATTTTTTATACACACCCATTGGGTTTTAACAAGCTCAACCTATATGCCAGACTTTTTCGCACCTTGCCCGCGTGGGCTAGAAGCCATTTTGCAACAAGACCTGATTCAAATGAATGCGCAACACGTGCGCAGCACCGAAGGCGGCGTGCATTTTTCAGGGGAATGGTCATTGTGTTATCGCGTTAATTTGGAAAGCCGCGTCGCCAGCCGCATTTTGTGGCGGGTAAAAGAAACGCGTTATCGCAGCGAGCAGGATATTTACCAAGCCGCATTTCAGTTGCCTTGGCAACGCTGGTTTGATGTGCATAACACCCTGCGCGTGCATGTGACGGCGATTCGTTGCCCGCTGAAAAGCCTAGAATTTATCACCCTGTTGATTAAGGATGCGGTATGCGACCGTTTCCGCGCCCATTGCAATGAACGTCCCAGTATCGACACCTTAAACCCCGATATGCGCATTCACGCCTTTATCGAGGATGATTTGCTGATGCTGTATGTCGATACGTCGGGTGATCCGCTGTTCAAACGCGGTGTCCGTCAACACACCAATATCGCGCCGATACGTGAAAATTTAGCGGCTGGGATTTTGCGTTTGAGCGGCTGGCAAGTCGGCACGCCTTTACTCGACCCGATGTGCGGCAGCGGCACTTTTTTGATTGAAGCCACGCAAATGTCGCTGAAAATTCAGCCAGGGATCTCGCGGCATTTTGGTTTTGAAAAGCTACTGAATTTTGATGCAGATTTGTGGAATGGCATGCGTGAAAAAGCCATTGCCGCCCAAGTTGCCCCCTATCCCATGGAAATTTATGGCAGCGATTTGTACGGTGATGCACTCAAAACCGCCTCGCGAAATTTGCAAGAAGCAGGGCTGTTGGAATGTGTGTCATTGAAACAAGCCAATATTTTGGAAATTACTGCCCCTGCAGAACACGGCACGATAGTGGCAAATTTGCCTTATGGCGAGCGCATGGGGGAACTAGATGAGCTCGCTGAACTCTATCCGTTGCTTGGAGATGCGCTTAAACGCAAATTTGGTGGCTGGACAGCGTATTTGTTCACCGCCGATAAAGCGATTTTAAAGCTGATGCGTTTGTCGCCTTCACGTCGCACGCCTTTGTTCAACGGCGCGATTGAATGCCGTTTATTGCAATACAAACTGGTGTCGGGCAGTAATCGCAAAGAAGCCTTGGCGCAAAGTACACCTCCCGCAGTCAACTTAAAATCAACTCGTTCAAAGTAGCCTAGAGAGAAAATTATGTGTGGAATCGTTGGCGCAGTGGCGCAACGGAATGTTGTACCTATCTTGCTGGAAGGTTTGCAACGTCTGGAATATCGCGGTTATGACTCGGCGGGATTAGTGGTCATCAACGACAGTGAGCTGTTGCGGGTACGTAGCACGGGACGGGTGCGCGATTTAAGTGAAAAGAGTGTGGATACCAAAGGGCAGATTGGCATTGCCCATACCCGTTGGGCAACGCATGGTGCGCCAAGTGAACGCAACGCTCATCCTCATATTAGTCGTGATCTGATTGCGGTGGTGCATAACGGCATTATCGAAAACTACGAATTGTTGCGCAGCCGCTTAATCACCGCAGGCTATGAATTCACCTCGGACACGGATACTGAAGTTATCACCCATCTGGTGCATTCCTATTATTCACAAGGTTTGTCGTTATTGGTAGCAACCCAAGCCGCCATTGTCGAATTGGTAGGGGCTTTTGCTATTGGGGTGGTTGCGGCAGAAAATCCTGATCAGCTTATTTGTGCGCGACGCGGCAGTCCGTTGTTGCTGGGCGTGGGAATTGAAGAGCATTTTATTGCTTCGGATGTGTCGGCTTTATTGCCTGTCACCCGCCGCGTGGTGTATTTGGAAGAAGGCGATGTGGTGCAAGTGGAACGCTTGAGCTATCAAATTTTTGATACGTCAGGCAATCCCGTTCAGCGTGTCGTACAAACCAGTGAAATGAGTAATGAAAGTGTGTCGCTAGGCAACTATCGCCATTACATGCAAAAAGAAATTCACGAACAGCCACAAGCCTTGGCGGACACACTGGAAGTGGCATGCCATGGTCACTCCTTGGTTGCAGGACTCTTTGGTGCTGACGCAGCGACCGTGTTTGCCGAAGTCGATAGCGTGTTGATTCTGGCATGTGGTACGAGTTATCACGCAGGCTTGGTGGCGCGCTATTGGTTAGAAGAAGTCGCAGGCATTGCTTGTACTGTGGAAGTTGCTAGTGAGTATCGTTATCGCACCAGTGTGGCGAATCCTCGTGCGTTAGTCATCGTTATTTCCCAATCAGGCGAAACAGCAGATACCCAAGCAGCGTTGAATCACGCGAAATCGCTAGGGCACACCCATACCTTGGCAATCTGTAATGTGGCAGAGAGCGCACTGGTACGTTTATGTAAACTACGCTTCTTAACCCGTGCGGGGCCTGAAATTGGCGTGGCCTCGACTAAAGCCTTCACCACACAACTCGTTGCACTGTTCTTACTAACCTTGGTGTTGGCAAAACAACGTGGTCGTTTAAGCGCGGAACAAGAGCAGAAACATTTGCAGGCATTGCGCCATTTGCCTCTTGCGACTCAACATGTTTTGGCATTGGAGCCACACATTGCCACGTTGGCAGAGCAATTCGCCAACAAGCACCACGCGCTGTTTTTGGGGCGTGGCATGCATTATCCGATTGCGATGGAAGGCGCACTCAAGCTCAAGGAAATTTCCTATATTCACGCAGAAGCCTATCCTGCGGGTGAATTGAAGCATGGTCCTTTGGCGTTGGTTGATAGCGACATGCCCGTGATTTCGGTTGCCCCCAACGATGCGCTACTGGAAAAGCTCAAATCCAATTTGCAAGAAGTGCGCGCCCGTGGCGGTGAGCTGTATGTGTTTGCCGATGCCGACACCCACATTGCCGCTTCCGAAGGGATACACGTATTGCAACTGGCGGAACATGCAGGGTATTTAAGTCCCATCCTGCATACTATTCCGCTACAACTCTTGGCTTATTACGTCGCGTTGCAAAAGGGTACGGATGTCGATAAGCCTCGCAATCTCGCCAAATCAGTGACCGTGGAATAGTTGCACCTTGCAGTCGAACCCACAGTCAGTCGTTGTATGAATCCAAATGGCAGCGACTGACCGCACCTGCTCGCCCGACGGCAATCTTCAATAGATGAAGCGACTTAATATTTAATGGGTGAGCACATGCCGTCGTTGGAAAAGTCAAAAGCAGCCAGCCATATCGTGTCGGACTATGCTGACAGTACATCCTCGCATCAATGCACGAAATAGGCGTAGAGCCTACGACGGAAAAGCGGTAGAATCCTAACATTAAAAAATTTTAATATCCACGAGGGGGAAAATTATGAGTAAAGGTCTAATTCAGTTCATTATCGAAGAACAACGTGCTGCAGCACCAGGTGCAACAGGTGATTTCACTGGCTTGCTAAGTGACATCGTGGTTGCGTGCAAACGTATCGCACATGACGTGAACAAGGGTGCATTGATCGGCGTGTTAGGCAGCGCAGGTAGCGAAAACGTGCAAGGTGAAACCCAGAAAAAACTGGACATCATCACCAATGAAATTTTCATTGAATCCACTGTTTGGGGCGGTCACTTGGCTGCTATGGCATCTGAAGAAATGGATGACATTTACAAGATCCCAGCACAATACCCAAAAGGTAAGTATTTGGTGGTGTTTGACCCATTGGATGGTTCTTCCAATATCGACGTAAACATTTCTGTTGGTACCATTTTCTCCATCTTGCGTGCACCTGAAGGCGTGGAAGACCCAACGGCTGAAGACTTCCTGCAACCAGGCGTGACCCAAGTGTGTGGTGGTTATGTGCTGTACGGTCCAGCAACGATGATGGTCATCACGACGGGTCACGGTGTAAACGGCTTTACTTTGGACAACGACATTGGCGAATTTATGTTGTCACATCCCAACATGACGATTCCTGAAGATACCTTGGAATTCGCGATTAACGCCTCTAACGAACGTTTCTGGGAAGCCCCGATTCAACGTTATGTGGATGAATGCGTAAAAGGCAAAACAGGTCCACGCGGTATCAATTTCAATATGCGTTGGGTGGCTTCTATGGTGGCGGAAGTACATCGTATTTTGGTACGCGGCGGGGTGTTTATGTATCCTAAAGACACGAAAGATCCTACCAAGGCAGGTAAATTGCGTTTGTTGTACGAAGCGAATCCGATGTCTTTCATCGTGGAACAAGCGGGTGGTGTTTCTTCGACAGGCTACGAACGCATTATGGACATCAAACCCTCTGGTTTGCATCAACGCGTGCCAGTGATCTTGGGCTCCAAAAATGAAGTAAACCGCATCATTTCCTACCATAAGGAAGCATAATTTATGAGTAATAAGCCGCTGGTATCCATCATCATGGGTAGTGCCAACGACTGGGAAATCATGCAGCAAGCGGCTCGCGCGCTGCGTGATTTCGGGGTGGAATTTGATGCGCGCGTTATTTCGGCGCATCGCTCTCCCGACCTGCTATTCGATTACATCAAAGACATGCACGCGCAAGGTGTGCAATGTTTTATCGCAGGCGCAGGCGGTGCGGCGCATCTGGCTGGGGTGATTGCGGGTAAAACCACCTTGCCTGTGTTGGGCGTGCCGATTCCCTCCAAATACCTCAAAGGCATGGACTCGCTGTTATCTATCGTGCAAATGCCCAAAGGCATTCCTGTTGCTACCTTCGCCATCGGTGAAGCAGGAGCCGCCAATGCGGCATTGTTCGCGGTGGCGATGTTAGCGTTGAATGACGCGACGTTGGCGCAACGCTTAACGGCGTATCGTCAACAACAAGCCGAGCAAATTGCGGCGACCAGCTTGCCGTCACTCTAAATAGTTTTGCTTTACCAGTGGAGCTTCTCGCTCCACTGTTCTTGTACCGTCCTCAGGAGTAAAAAATGTCCGCTTTACATGAATCTCATTTAACCAGCTTGCCCTTGTTACATCGCGGCAAAGTACGTGACCTTTACGAAGTGGATGCGCAACATTTATTGATCGTACAAACGGATCGTTTATCCGCCTTTGACGTGATTTTGCCCGATCCTATTCCTGGTAAAGGCGCGGTATTAACGACCGTATCGAATTTTTGGTTTCACAAATTACAACACATTATCCCCAACCATTTAAGCGGCATAGATCCTGAATCCGTGGTCAAAGGTGAAGATGAGCAAGCGCAAGTGCGTGGGCGTTCCTTTGTCACGAAGAAACTCAAACCGCTGCCCATTGAAGCGATTGTGCGCGGCTATTTGGTCGGTTCAGGTTGGAAGGATTATCAAAGAACAGGTGCTGTGTGCGGCATTGCCTTGCCTGCGGGCTTGCGTGAAGCGGAAAAGTTGCCAGAGCCTTTGTTTACCCCATCCACCAAAGCCGCCGTGGGTGACCATGACGAAAACATCTCGTTTGCCCAAGCGGTTGAATTATTGGGCGAAGCGCGCGCCAAGCAAGTGCGTGATGCAACTTTGGCTTTGTATGTCGCGGCTGCTGACTTTGCTGCGACCAAAGGCATTATCATCGCAGATACCAAGTTTGAGTTTGGCGTAGATGACGCGGGTACTTTGTACTTGATCGACGAAGCTCTCACGCCAGACTCTTCACGCTTCTGGCCAGCCGATCAATACCAAGTGGGGAGCAACCCACCGAGCTTTGATAAGCAGTTTGTGCGCGATTGGCTGGAGTCCTCAGATTGGAACAAACAAGCTCCCGCGCCGCGTATTCCACCCGAAATTCTGCAAAAAACAGCGGACAAATATGCCGAGGCACTTCAACGTCTGACCGCGCCATGATCCTGTGGCCGCAACCGCTCATTGAAGGTTTTTTGCGCTTTCGTCAGCAGCGTTTTTCGGTTGACGATGTCAACTACCTTCGCCTGTTTGCGGAAGGACAGAAGCCTAAATTTCTGATTGTGGGCTGTTGTGATTCACGCGTCGATCCCGCGTTGATTTTTGATTGCGCACCAGGCGAACTGTTTGTGGTGCGCAATGTGGCGAATATTGTGCCGCCCGCAGGTGACCGCACGGGGCATCATGGCACGACCTCCGCGCTGGAATATGGGGTTTGTAATTTGGGCGTGGAACACATCGTCATCCTTGGTCATGCGCATTGCGGCGGGATTCAAACCCTGATGCAAAGCAATGGCGTGAACAATCCCGACTCCTTTATTGACGACTGGATGTGCTTGGTTGAATCTGCCCGCGTCAGCGTTGAACGAGACCTGTCGGATGGCACACCTGAGCAACGCCAACAAGCCTGTGAACAACGCGCCATCTTGGTTTCATTGCAAAATCTATACACCTTCCCATGGATTGCTGAACGCGTCGCGGCAAAGAAACTAGCCCTGCACGGCTGGTATTTTGACATTCCGAGAGGGCAGTTGTTGGCGTACAACCAACAAATGCAAAGTTTTGAAGCACTGTAGCAGATAGCGTTGCGTCATATCCATCCGTTGGGATCCATTATTTTTCTTTAACTTGCCGATACCAATTCGCCGTTTCACTCAGTCCTTGCGCCATGGTGTAAGGCGGCTGCCAAGCCAGTTCATTACGAATCTTTTGATCGCTGATGCGCAAGGAACCGAATAGTCGGTCGATTGCCGCCGTTCGCCCTAGTGCACGCCCAATACGACGCAGTAGCCCAACGGGAAAATAGAACGCAGGGTTGCGACAGCCTAAGGCCGTGGCGATGTTGGCTACTAATTGTGCGGTGGAAATTGCCTCGCCATCGCTGACTAAGTAGGTTTGTCCCGCTGCATCAGGATGCGTGGCGCAGACGCGCAGCGCATCAACGAAATTTCCTACATATACCAAGCTACGTGCATTTTGCGCACTCTTCAACGGCAGCGGCACGCCCCGTTCGATCACCGAAAACAGACTAATGAAATTACCCTTCACCCCTGCGCCATAAATCAATGGTGGACGCACAATCACCACCTCTAAACCTGTTTCAGCCGCAACACGATGCAATACCTGCTCCGCCTCCCATTTGGATACGCCGTAGGGATCTTGAGGATTGGGGATGTCTTGCTCGGTGTAACTGGTTATGCCAGAAGTGCCTTCACCATTCACCTTAATCGAACTCACATATACCAGCCGTTTCACCCCCGCCAATACCGCTTGTCGCGCCAAATTTTCCGTGGCATCCACGTTCACGAGGCGAAATTCTGCCAGTGGGTCTGTCGAGGTGTCCTGCATCACATGTACCCGTGCCGCGAGATGGATGACCACCTCTACGCCACGCAAGGCGGATGACCAATCGGTATGCGCATCTAAATTGCCGACAATGCTATTTTCCAGTCCCATGATCCACGCGGCATCGGAACGTACCGCAGCATGAACGCCGTGCCCATGTTCCAACAAATGCGAGCAAAGAGCTTGCCCGACGAAGCCATTCGCGCCTGTAATTAAAAAGTTAAGTTTATCCATGGTTGTTCGCATACCTAAAAGGAGAGGTCATTCAGCTAGTTTCCTCCCCGCCACTCACCCCTTCCAGGTAAGGCATCCCATGCTTCAATGCCTTCCAACGGATAGTTATAACGCAAGGTATAACGCAATCTCCGCAATTTACCTAGCCAAGTGGCGCGCACGGCATTGTATGGGTTGCTTGCTGTTTTACCGCCATCAGGCTGGCGTAGGGTAGGCAAAATATAACGATAGAATTCAAGTTGCGTAATACCCCACTTCATCACAAAAATATGGCCGCCTTGATTATGCTTGATGCGTCCCGTACTTGCGCAGCCAAAGTGATAAAAGCGACTCGCACCTACTACGCGGAAATTGCGACAACCCGCCACCCAAAATTTCATCAGCAAGTCATCATCACTGCTCATTCCAGGGGAGAATTCCAAGCTGTAGCCGCCCACCATGGTCCACCATTTTTTATGTACCAGCGTAGGTTGCAGCGAAGCTCCCTCTTTGTCACCACGCCCATCAAGGCGATAGTGCTTCAAGAAGGCTGTCTCATCAAAGTTTTCAGGAGAGGTGCCAAAATTTTGCTTAATGATGTCTGGGTGATCGTTGGTTTCTGGTTGGATCAATGTGCCGAAGAAGAGCGCAAGATCGGTATCCACAGACTGAATCGCATCAACGAAAGCTTTATCCCATCCAGGAGCAGCTACCATGTCGTCATTCATATACAACACCCAATCATGGCGGGCTTGCGCAAACAAGTGATTGACGGACAAGCAAACGCCCACGTTTTTATCGGACTGGGTGTATTTAATGCCTTGCGCTTGTACCCAAGCTAGCGATCCATCCGAGCCATCATTCAAATGCACAATGATTTCGTGATTAAACTGAGAATGTCGCTGCAAACTTTCAACACACAGCTTTAAATAAGCGAGATTGTTCCAACTGGGAATGACGATGCTGAACATATAGGTTTTCCTTTACTGAGGTTGATGCCCAGTGATGAATTGGGTGTTGTAACAAGCCGCCAATAAAACCGCAACGGTAAAACTATAAAATGCCGCTGCCATGGTGAGGTTCAGAATCTCCACTGTCAAACCAAACACCAAAAATCCGCTGACAAACGTGATGCCCAATACAGCTGTCTGCCTAACTTGAACAACGGCGGATTTGGTCGCCTTGAAGAATAATTTGAGCGGTACGAGATAAATCGCCAATATGGCCATCAGGCCAAAAACACCCATACCCACAGCTTTAGATAAAATATCGTTATGAGCTTCCCCCCGCCCAAAATTTGCCGCGTAAGGGGTTACTTTTCCAGTCTCGGTCATCCGATTCATTTCTTGTGCGAAACCTTCCACCCCTACGCCGAAAATGGGGTGGTCTAAAAATACATCCACAGCCGCGTGGTAAAGCTGCCAACGAATACCCGTCGATGTATCCCGATTTCCTTGGCTAAATACCGTGGCATCATTGGTTAATTCATGTACCCGCTGATTCACCGTGCTATTGAATGAAAAAAGTAGTGCAAAGGTAAGCATGGCTGCGATCATGGACGATAAAATAACGCGTAGCGGAACTCTATTTGTTCTGAAATAAATAAAAATGACGATGAACAGGGGAATTGCCAACCATCCACCTCGTGAACCTGATGCGAAAGAAGCCGATATTCCCGCAATAAAACCAGCAATTTTCAAGAGGCGCATGGGTAGGTTGTCACGGGAGAACCAATGTAAACTAAAGAGTGATAACACGCCCAGTAGTAGTTCAAAGTCGCCGTAATGGATCAAGTCTAAGGTGGGAACGCCCATCCTGCCTCCTCCCAAGTCTTTTGCCATCAACAAGCCAATAATTGCCGCCACAGGAAAGGCGAATTGCAACACAAAGAAAACATTTGAGCGCAACCGCTGCAAAAGCAAAAAAATGGGAATTGCCAAAAAATAACGTGAAGCAGAATCGTAGGGGTGCGCCGTGTAGTGCTGGTTGAAACTCTGGCTAATGAAAATGGCGATGGGTATCGCGAACATGGCGATTGTATATGCCGTCCATTCGCGTTGCCACACAACGGCATTTATACCCTTGGGACGGATGATTGAAGTCATCACCGCAAGTAATAACATGAAAAAAAGTACCGCGTTCATACCGCCCCTGACGGCAAGCATCAGCACGGGATACGCCAAGAGCAGCAGCATTGCCGCGAGTTCGATTGAAAAGTGGTAGCGTGATTGCGTTATTGAGCGGAGCGCAATCATCCTATCCGCCTTTTTATCTCACTGCGTATCATCGCCCAGCGATATTCAGCCGTATTTTCTGGCTCAGCCAAAGTGATGGCTTCAGCAATGTCGCCACGTCGTAGGTAATAGCGGTTAAACACCGATTGGCGCACGCCCCATTTATGCAGGAACTGCTTGCCGCCGTCGTTCTTTTTGACTTTTCCAGTCGATTTAGATTGAAAGTGATACACCAACGACTCCCCCACGCCGATAAAGGTGCGGCAGCCTGCGTGCCATAGTTTCATGGCAAAGTCGTTATCACTGCTCATGCCAGGGGAAAATTCACTGCTGTAGCCCCCGACTTTGAACCACCATTTTGCGTGTACTAGCGTGGGCGGCCAAGTGGAGCCGTACCAGTCTGGTTTATGAAAACTGGGTAAATCTGCCAGAAGTTGCGATTCGGCAAAGGTATCGGTATCGCGTCCATAATCCCGCACAATGACGCAAGGATTGCCGCTTTCGGTCGGTTCTATCATTGTGCCCGACAGCATAAACAAATCGCTATCCAAGGTATTGAGTTTATTGACCAATGCGCTATCCCAATTGGGGCAGCAATACATGTCGTCGTTGAGATAGAGGATGTAATCAAACGTAGCGTGCATCGCAGCTTCGTTCACTGCAAAACAGATGCCGATATTTTGTTCGGAGTAGGTGTAGGCGTATTGCCGCTCGCGCACCCATTCCAGCGTACCATCGCTACCATCATTGACGTGAATAATGATTTGGTGTGGATAAGCAGAATTTTGCTCAATACTGCGTACGCACAGTTTGAGCAGCTCCAAATTGTTCCACGTTGGGATGAGAATAGAAAACATAGTGGGCGGGCTTTAAAGTGGTTTAGGCATTATCCGTTATTTTGAATTATTTTGGTCGTGGAACGTTGCCAAACTGTGCAGCCTCACGCTCCTTTGCGACGCCGTCGCGCAATGCTTTGTCACATCACCGACGCGGAGGAAATTCTTATACCGCTACAGGGAATCGTATTTCGGATCGCACCAATCAACCGATTACCCAGGAGTTCCGTGCAAAAAAGGTTGAGAGAATCACGCACAAGCAAAGAGCCGCAGCTATGGCGGCTCTTTCATTTGGTGCATCTTTCAGCTTGTTAGCGTTCAGAGCGCAAATCCCAATCTACTGGTGGGGCGCATCGTAGTGTGAATGCCCAATCGCGTCAAGGATTTCGTACTAGAATCACGCATTCACACCAAGGAGAAAATATGGCTTCGAGAATGCGCTACCGTTTGGCTCTGGATTTAGGGTCAACCTCACTGGGCTGGGCGATGTTGCGCCTGAATGCTGACAATCAACCTTGTGCCATTATCAAAGCGGGGGTGCGTATCTTCTCCGATGGGCGTGATGCCAAAACGCAAGCCTCGCTGGCGGTGGCACGGCGTGAAGCCCGTGCCATGCGTCGTCGCCGTGATCGCTTGCTGAAACGCAAAGCGCGCATGATGCGCACTTTGATTCAATACGGATTTTTCCCTGAAGATGCCGATGAGCGCAAAGCGTTGGAAGGGTTAAATCCATTTACTTTGCGCGCCAAAGGCTTGGACACCGCCCTCACCCCTGCGGAATTTGCGCGGGCATTGTTCCATATCAACCAACGGCGCGGTTTCAAAAGCAACCGCAAAACCGATAAAAATGAAGCCGATAGCGGCGCGTTAAAAACCGCGATTCAAAAAGTGCGCGACCACATCGGCGCGGAAAATTGCCGCACGGTGGGCGAATGGTTGCACAAGCGCGATACCGCTGGTTCAACCGTGCGCGCCCGCTATCACGCCGACAAAGTGGTGGGCGAAAACGGCAAAAGCAAGCTCAACAAGTATTACGACCTGTACATCGACCGTGCCATGATTGAACAGGAATTTGACGCGCTGTGGGCAACACAAGCCGCGCTCAATCCCGCCTTGTTTAGTGAAGCGGCGCGGGCGGATTTGAAAGATGTGTTGCTTTACCAACGTAAACTCAAGCCTGTCCAAGCGGGACGCTGTACTTTTTTACCTGAGGAAGAGCGCGCCCCCTTGGCATTGCCCAGCACGCAGCGTTTTCGGATGTATCAAGAAGTCAACAACTTGCGCTTATTGGGCGAGGGGTTGAAAGAACAGCCACTCACCTTGCAACAACGCGATGATTTGATCGCTGAGTTGGAGAAAAAATCTAAACTCACCTTTACCCAAATCAAAAAATTATTGGGTGTGGGCGGCGCGGTGCAATTCAATTTAGAAGACCCTAAACGCGAGGATATGAAAGGTAATACCACCAGCGCGATTTTGGGCGGTGCGAAGTGTTTTGGCGCAGCGTGGTTTGAATTCAACGAAGCCCAACAAGACGAAATTGTCTTGAAATTAGTCCAAGAGGAAAACGAAGCCGCCCTAATCCGTTGGTTGCAAGCCGAAACGGGCATAGACGAACGCCGCGCCGAAATCATTGCCAATACAGGTTTGCCCGAAGGTTACGGCAGTTTGTCAGCAAAAGCCCTCGCGCTGATCCTGCCCGAACTGCGCCGCGAGGTCATTACCTACGACAAAGCTGCTAAAGCAGCGGGGTTCCATCATAGCCAATTTGAAAATGGGGCAATCGACGGGCGCACCTTTGCGGTTGAACGCGTTTTGACCGAAACAGGCGAAATCAAAACCGTCCATCTGCATCACGAATTGCCTTACTACGGCGAATTTTTGCAACGTCATGTGGGTTTTGGCACAGGTAAACCTGAAGATGTGCCCGAAAAACGCTACGGCAAAATTGCCAATCCCACGGTGCATATTGGCTTAAACCAAGTGCGCTGTGTGGTCAACGCGCTGATTAAACGCTATGGACACCCCAGTGAAATCATTGTGGAACTGGCGCGAGACTTGAAGCAAAACAAGGAACAGCGCGAGGAAGAAAATAAGCAACAAGCCAAAAATCAAGATCGCAATAAGCGTTTGCGCAAGGATATTGCGAGCACTTTGCAAATCAGCGAAGAGCGAGTAAGACGCGCCGACATTGAAAAAATGATTTTGTGGGAAGAGTTAAGCCACAACATTGCGGATCGTTGTTGCCCATATTCTGGCGCGCAAATCGGTGCGGCGATGCTGTTAAGCGACGCGGTGGAAATCGAACATATATTGCCGTTCTCGCAAACTTTAGACGACAGCCTAAACAACAAAACCGTATCCATGCGGCAAGCGAATCGCATCAAAGGCAATCGCACGCCGTGGGAAGCGCGCCAAGATTTTGACGCGCAAGGCTGGGATTATCCGAGCATTCTCGCCCGCGCTGAAAATATGGCGAAAAATAAACGCTATCGTTTTGGTGAAGACGGCTATCAAAAATGGCTCAAAGATGACAAAGGCTTTTTGCCGCGTGCGCTGAATGACACCCGCCATTTGAGCAAAGTCGCATTTGAATATCTCAAACTGATTTGCCCCGATACCCGCGTGATTCCAGGGCGCATGACCGCCATGTTGCGCGCTAAATTTGGGTTGAACGACGTGTTGGGGTTGAATGGCGAGAAAAACCGCAACGACCACCGCCACCATGCCGTCGATGCTTGCGTGATTGCCGTCACCGACCAAGGGATGTTGCAACGCTTCGCCAATGCCAGTGCCAGTGCGCGAGAACGGCAACTGAATCGCTTAGTCGAAACCATGCCGCTGCCTTGGGAAACGTATCGGGAACATGTGCAACGGGCGATAGCGGCGATTTGGGTCAGTCATAAGCCCGATCATGGGTATGAGGGGGCGATGCACAACGACACCGCTTATGGCTTACGCGGCGAGGGGCAAGTGAGTTTTCACAAAATGGTCGAGGGGGAACGTACCCATATTATCGACAACCTCAAAGTCATTCCCATGACGCACCCGCACCCTAGGTACGGCATCTTAGCCAACGGCGAACCTAAGCCGTACAAAGGTTACAAGGGCGACAGCAACTATTGCATCGAGATTGTGCGCAACGAAAAAGGGAAATGGGAAGGCGAAGTGATTTCCACCTTTGAAGCCTATCAATTGGTTCGGCAATACAAAAATCCCAAAGACGGCGTGGCGCGATTGCGGCATCCAACTTTGAGTGTCAGCGGGAAAGTGTTGGTGATGCGGTTGATGATTGACGATATAGTTCGTTTGGACGTAAAGGGCGGGCTTCGCACCATGCGAGTGGCTACATTAAGCGGCAACGGTCAGGTGTTTATGGCAGACACCAGTGAAGCAAATGTTGATTCGAGAAACAGAAGCAAAGACGACTCTTTTGGCTACGTTTCAAAAATGGCAGGTTCATTGCAGTCAGCCAAAGCCCGCCGCGTCACCATCTCCCCCATCGGTGAACTGCGCGATCCTAAATTTAAGGGGTAGCGAAAATGATCGGGCGCATTGTCGAAGTGGCAGACGACCAGCGGCATTTGTTGGTTGAGCGCGGTTTTTTGGTGGTGCAAGATACCGCGCAGCATAAAAAGCTGGGGCAAGTGCCGCTGGACGATATTGCCGCCGTCATCGCCAACGCCCACGGCTTAAGCTACACCAACAATGTGCTGGTGGCATTAGCGGAACGGTGCGCGCCCTTTGTGTTATGCGCCGCCAACCATAACGCCGTGGGCATGGTGATGAGCATAGACGGCAATTTTCAACAGGCAAAACGCTTTGATGCCCAAATTGCCGCCAGTCAACCTTTAATCAAACGCCTGTGGGCGGAGATTGTGAAATCCAAATTGCAACAACAAGCCGCCGCGTTGGAAGCCACAGGTGCGCCGTCTATACCGTTGTCTGCCTTGGTGCGCAAAGTCCGTTCGGGTGATCCCGACAATATCGAAGCCCAAGGCGCACGGCGATATTGGGGTTTGTTGTTCGGCGAAGATTTTCGCCGTGACCAACAGGCGGGCGGGCTGAATGGTTTGCTCAATTACGGCTACACCGTGCTGCGCGCCACCACAGCGCGGGCAGTGGTCTCGGCGGGATTGCATCCCACCATCGGCTTGCACCACAGCAATGCGGGCAACGCCATGCGCTTGGTCGATGATTTGATGGAGCCGTTTCGCCCTATGATCGACTTAAAAGTGTGGCAGCTACATCGCCAAGGCGAGCATGAAGTTACATCCGACACCAAACGCGTGTTGGTGCGCGCCATGTATGACGATATGCAAACCAACGCGGGGGCTACGCCCGTCATGGTGTGCACGCAAAAACTTGCCACCTCCTTGGCGCAAGTGTTTTTGGGTGAACGGGAAAAGTTAGATTTGCCGTTCATGGGTTTGCCGCTGAGTTTGGCAGCGGCATGGCAGGATGATTAACTATGCTGTCGGGGTATCGCTTAATGTGGGTCATCGTGATGTTTGATTTGCCAGTCATTGAAAAAGCCGAACGTAAAGCGGCGACTGACTTTCGCAATGCCTTGTTAGATATGGGCTTCCAAATGTCGCAGTTTTCTGTTTATATGCGTTTTTGCAGCAGCCAGATGCAGGTTGATACTTATTGCCGACAGGTTGAAAAGTTTTTGCCCGTCGGTGGCACGGTCAATATCCTGCAATTTACGGATAAACAATACGAACGCATCATCACTTTTCGCGGAAAAGCCAAACAACCCTGCAAAAAATCGCCCGACCAATATGATCTTTTCTAAATAAAACCGATGATTTTTGATCGTTTAAAAAACAATAACCACCTAAGTAATCAGGTGGTTATTGCATTCCGAGTTTAGCAGATTGGGATTTGCGCACCAAACGGAACATAGAAGTCGTGCAGGAATATATTATGTAAGTTTAGCAGATTGGGATTTGCGCACCAAACGGAACCGCAGCACACTAAACGCCAGACTGTGGCGAGTTTAGCAGATTGGGATTTGCGCACCAAACGGAACTCCTCTACGACTTTTAACGCCATAGCATGCAGTTTAGCAGATTGGGATTTGCGCACCAAACGGAACACAGGCGGAACAGTCCAAGGTGGAACGTCTAGTTTAGCAGATTGGGATTTGCGCACCAAACGGAACTGGAATCACACACACCTGTGCGCATTACCAAGTTTAGCAGATTGGGATTTGCGCACCAAACGGAACGCACAATGACCGTGGCGCATGGCTAGAAATAGTTTAGCAGATTGGGATTTGCGCACCAAACGGAACAACAGGTTGCAGATGCTATCGGGGTGGGCTAGTTTAGCAGATTGGGATTTGCGCACCAAACGGAACGTTAAAGAGCGAATTGGTGACGCTCTTCGCAGTTTAGCAGATTGGGATTTGCGCACCAAACGGAACATAGAAGGCGTGCAGGAATATATTATGTACAGTTTAGCAGATTGGGATTTGCGCACCAAACGGAACTACTACCAATGCCGCCACGACGACGGCATGAGTTTAGCAGATTGGGATTTGCGCACCAAACGGAACATACGCCCCGATACGATCGTCCAATAGCTCAGTTTAGCAGATTGGGATTTGCGCACCAAACGGAACTGATGTTGACGGCATGGCTACGCCCAAAGGAGTTTAGCAGATTGGGATTTGCGCACCAAACGGAACAGGCGCATGGTACACGCGGAATTTGTAAGAGTTTAGCAGATTGGGATTTGCGCACCAAACGGAACGTCGGGTCGGTCAGGTCGACGGGTTCAACAAGTTTAGCAGATTGGGATTTGCGCACCAAACGGAACGTATTTCCTCTATACCCGTTGTAGGGCCTTAGTTTAGCAGATTGGGATTTGCGCACCAAACGGAACTGAAACGACTGTCGAGGCTTTGAAGAAGTTAGTTTAGCAGATTGGGATTTGCGCACCAAACGGAACAGATTGCGCACGCTACCGATTAGCAGCCTGAGTTTAGCAGATTGGGATTTGCGCACCAAACGGAACGCGTCCATTTTGGTTATGCACAAAGACAAGAGTTTAGCAGATTGGGATTTGCGCACCAAACGGAACTGGCAGTGTTTGCGCAGGAGTGGCATACCAAGTTTAGCAGATTGGGATTTGCGCACCAAACGGAACAACATCACGCTAACGCACAGTCGTGCTGACAGTTTAGCAGATTGGGATTTGCGCACCAAACGGAACCCGCGTCGTTTTAGTAACATGACAGCCATGAGTTTAGCAGATTGGGATTTGCGCACCAAACGGAACCGTGGGCGTGTGTTTGACATCCGCGATGATAGTTTAGCAGATTGGGATTTGCGCACCAAACGGAACTCTGGTAAGCCTTTTACCATTCGTAGCCAAAGTTTAGCAGATTGGGATTTGCGCACCAAACGGAACTCTATCTGTGTCGCAACTAATACTATTTACAGTTTAGCAGATTGGGATTTGCGCACCAAACGGAACTTGACTAATTCATCGCGCAACTTATCGACTAGTTTAGCAGATTGGGATTTGCGCACCAAACGGAACATATTCATCACGTTGAGGCTGTAGAAAAACCCAAATTTCCCCAGAAAATCGCCCCGCGATCTGCCATAATTTCACTACGCGATAAAACAAAGGTGGAGGCGGCATGGCACGGTTCAAACCGATACACAAAGGCT